>JAYWDA010000032.1:0-5867 GCA_043780105.1 Pseudobdellovibrionaceae bacterium
TTCTGGAGAACCAGTGTCCAAATCAGCGCGCTGAAAATGCTTAATGATGTTCTGAGAAAGTTCCTTCGTGACTGCCATTAAAGCCTCCTAAAAATGGACATTAAAGTCCTAAAAATCACTGCTCTGGAATTCAGAGTTCAGTACCCGCCCCAAGATCGTCATGGCTGTCGAAATAGGAGCTAGGAAAATTTGAGTCTTTTTAATACCTTCTAGCCCGCACTGGGTCAAGAGGCTTTAGAATGGACGCGGATCAAAATGCAATTGAATGGGGAGTTTCTTCGCCTTTTTCACTGACTCTTGTCAGGCAGGAGTGCTCATCTGTAATCCTTTTGATTTCAGACGAGGAGCGGGCGATTTCAAAGAAAATCTCGGACCGAGGACAACTCTCTAAAACAAGCCGGAACTGCCTTACCTCAGAGCTAAGATTCAAGAAATTGGCACTCATTACATAAGTCGAACCTCTTAAAGAGTTTTTTAAAAAATTATAAATTTCGGGCTCACCTGCTTGAGTTGGCTGAACAGAGTGATCAAAAAACTTCAACTTTGAATTGGAAGCGATGATTTTTAAGTCGATCGCTTGAGCTAAACCCTCTAATTTTTGGCCGTACATGGATTGGGCCTGGGTCAGTTCGTAGTCTGATAAACTCGAATAAGGCCTTACATAATTCCATCCGTAACCCCAACGAAATCCAGCCCAAGTGTGAGGCTGTCCTCCCATTCGAACAGCAGAAAAGTATATTTCGGCTAAAACGGCGTTGGCTTTTTGCTGGATACAACTCTTCAAATTTTCATCAGCATTTAGTCGCTCTTTTTCAGTCCCCCCAAGCCAGTAAGCGAGATCATGCTGGACACAACAGGTCGCCCAGCTGAATTTCGTCCCTGGAACCGAACTGGGACTTAGGGAGCAACCCTCAGATCGAAAAGGCCTTAAAAGACCCTTTTCAAATGGAAACGCACTTGGTCCAACTCTTAAACCTGCCAAACCGCTTGGTAGAGTTTGCGGCGCCGGGGCCATTTGAGCGAACGCCGTCACAAGGTTCATAAATACGAAGTAAAAAACGATTTTTTTCACAGAATTAAGAAATGCAATTTTAAATCCGCGCTAGGTGCAATAACAAGGCTCTGACAGCTGGAAAACGTTGGGAAAACAATTTTTGAAACCCACTGCCAAAACTTTCTACATCCGTAGCGGAGCCCACGTTAGTAACTTTAGAATCTTGAACCACTATTTATAAAAAAAGAGACTTCATTTGCGGACAAGTTTGCCCTTAAAAAATCGCTATCGCACCACTGAAGAGCCTGGTGCTTTTCGGGTTCATTATTTTTAATCGATTTGGTGTCACCTTTAGCGTTAAAAAAAATTCCTAGCCAGTGGGAATCTCCGATGATTCGCGTATCAACACCAATCAGTTGCAATTCAGTTGGAATAAAACAAATTTCTTCAGAAAGCTCTCTAATAAGCCCGGCCTCAGGAGTTTCTCCGAATTCCAGTGTACCGCCTGGTAGAATCCATAAGCCACCGGCTATTTTTTGATCGGGTTTTTTTTGAATCATTAAAATTTTATTTTCATCGTTATAAATAACGGCACGGCTATAAATTCTAAAGATTTGGGAGGGCCTCAGCAGTTAAAAACCCGACGGATTGTGAATCCCTTACCGGGCTCAACTCCAACAAAGCCCATGGGCTTTTGAGTTTCACCGGATAAGATAAAAACATACTGGTCTTTTTTGGGGTCAAAGCCTTGAATTAACCTTGATCTTAAATCGAAACTGATCTGACCATTTTGAAAAAGCCTGGCATCTAAGCCCTTCACTTGGACTCGTTTACTGGCAGTCAAAGCATGCTCTAATCTGACCAGCGCCGAGCAAGATTCATCGATGCTTAGTTTTTCACCGATCTCTTCTAAAGTAGCTGCTTGCTCGATTGAAAAGGGCATTGAACTGGTTCGTTCCAAAGTTTCCATGGTGGCAGAACTACCTAAACTTTTCCCCAATTGATCGACCCAGGTTCGAATAAAACTGCCTTTTGAGCAGGATAAATGAAAGGACGCTCTGCGACCTTCTTGATCTGAATCCAAATAATTAACGTCCCAAAACTTCATTTCTTTTGTCGGAATTTCAACAGCGATGCCTTCGCGGGCGTATTCATAAAGTTTTTTGCCATCGATTTTTTTTGCGGAATATTTTGGAATTGGCCACTCAAAAGCGCCTTTTAAATCGGTACCAACATTTTTAATAACAACAGTGGATGAAGGAATTTCGGTCGTTTTTGTAACGGTCCCTGTGACATCAAGTGTGTCAGTTTCTTGGCCAAATAAAACACCGACGCGGTAACTTTTGTCGCCTTCTAAAATATACTGACTAATTTTTGTCGCCTCACCAACAAGCAGAATTAATAATCCTGTGGCTAAGGGATCCAAGGTTCCGCAGTGCCCGACACTGGAAGTTCCGAAGACCTTTCGAGCTCGCGCAACAACATCATGACTGGTCATTCCGGCAGGCTTTTTGACTAAAGCCAAGCCGTGAAACAGGGGATTATTATTCTTCATCAAGGTTGGTCTCATCCTTAGAGCCGATCACTTTTTGATCTTGCAGCTCTTTTAGAATGCGCTCAACCTTGAGTACACTTTCAGTGGTCGTATCAGGAAAAAAACTAAGCTTCGGGCAGTAGCGCATGCGCAAATGTTCACCCAAATGAGTTTGAATAAATCGAGATTTGTCTTGTAGAATTTCCATCACTTGATCGCGCTCATTTTCGCTGCCTAGCACGCTGATAAAAACTTTCGCGGATCTTAAATCCCCTGGCATTTTCACATGCGAAACAGTCACAATTCCAGGCAGGCGTTCATTCAGGCCGTGCAAAATATATTGCGCGACTGCCATTTGAACTTCTTTTTCTGCTCGGGCAACTCTGCGCCCGTCAGAGTTTGCGCCCGTTCCGTCTTTTGGCTTCATATTATGTTGTTGCTTCCAAAGGAGTCAGCTCGCGAGCCACTTCTTCTTTAATAAAGGCTTCGATCTGATCGCCCACTTTAACATCATTAAAGTTTTCGATACCAATACCGCATTCAAAACCGGAAGCGACTTCTTTGGCATCATCTTTAAATCGCTTTAACGATGCTAGCTTGCCTTCGTAAACAATCTTTCCATCACGAAGCAATCGAACCATATTAGATCGTTGAATTTTTCCATCCGCCACAAAACAACCTGCAATCATGCCCAGTTTTGGCACGTTGAAAGTATTTCGAACTTCGGCACGACCCATAACTTTTTCAACCACATCCGGAGTAAGGAGTCCCGCCATCGCTTTTCTAATATCATCCATCATCTCGTAAACGATCGAGTATGTTCTGACATCGACGCCGATTTGCTTGGCCTTAGCTTGCGCACCTGTATCTGGGCGAACGTTAAATCCTAAGATAATTCCTTTTGCTGTGTGAGCAAGCAGGACATCAGATTCAGAAATTCCGCCGACAGCCGAGTAAATTAATTTGGTTTTTACTTCTTTGGTGGCGACTTTTTCTAACATACCACGAATCGCTTCGACGGACCCATGCACGTCAGCTTTCAAGACGATCGCAAGTTCTTTGACATCGCCTTTTGTGACTTTGGCAAAAATATCTTCAAGCGAAAGTTTCTTAGTTTCTGAAGCGACACGAAGTTGTTCGCGGCGAATCGCCACGACTTGGTCTCCAGCGGCTTCATTTTGAACGATATCAAAACGATCGCCAGCCTGTGGAACTTCATCAAGACCTTGAATCTCGACAGGCATTCCGGGACCGACTTCTTTGACTCGCTCGCCTTTATCATTCATTAAAGACTTAATTTTACCCATCGCCATGCCGGCGACAATATTTTGTCCGACACGAACTGAACCATCTTTAACCAGGATTGTAGCCACTGGGCCTTTGCCCTTTTCTACTTTGGATTCGATGACGATTCCAGTTCCAGGTTTTTTTGGATTGGCTTTAAGCTCTGCAATCTCGGCAACTAATTTGATTTGTTCTAATAGTTCTTTTAATCCGGTTTTTTTCATGGCCGAAACTGGACAGTAAATTGTTGTACCGCCCCATTCTTCAGGAACCAGTTCAAACTCTGTTAATTGCTGTTTTACTTTTTCTGGATTAGCTCCAGGTTTGTCCATTTTATTGATCGCAACAATAATTGGAACGCCAGCCGCTTTTGCATGCGACACCGCTTCCGCTGTTTGTGGCATCATTCCATCATCAGCCGCAACGACAATCACCGCAACGTCTGTTGCATTGGCACCACGAGCTCGCATCGCCGTAAAAGCCTCATGGCCCGGAGTATCCAAGAAAGTGATCAGGCTGCCGTCTTCTAATTTGACGCTATAGGCGCCAATGTGCTGAGTGATTCCACCGGCCTCGCGACCCGCAACATCTGTTTTTCGAATGGCATCTAGCAAACTTGTTTTACCATGATCGACGTGCCCCATAATCGTCACAACCGGCGGACGAATAATAGTGTCTGCTGTGTCGGCTTCGACAACAACAGCTAAATCAGTGATTAACTGCTCAGCCGATCGTTGCACGTTCTGCGCTTCCCAACCAAATTCTTGAACGATCAACGCAATCGTATCAAAATCAAGTTCGGTGTTAATGTTTGCGGTCACTCCATTTTGCATTAAAGCTTTGGTTAACTGACCCGCTTTAATGCCAATTTCTTGACCAAGATCAGCGACTTTCATAGTTCCAAAAACTTTAACAATACGTTTTGATGCTTTTGATTTTGTAATTTCAGTTTTTAAGGCCTGCCGATTCAGAAATTCTTTTCTCTTCTTAGGCTGGAAAACCATTTCTCGTTTACGGAATTCAACCGGATTAAAAGTTGATACAACTTCTTCTTTTTCACGCGCTGGCGCTGGAGCCGGAACTGCATCCATTCTTTTACGTTTATCAAAAATTCCTTTTTTAACTTTTCCATGCTCGTCTAATTGGGGAGGCATTTCTGGCTGCGATGACGCCGAGACAAATCCTGGTCGAAGACTTCGGTTCGGTCCACTGCGCGAAGGACCACTAAATCCACCAGGCCGAGAAGGACCACCGGGTCCTCCGCTTGGTTGTGGTCGGGTCCCGACAGGGCCACCAGGGCCGTTCGGAGTAGGACCGCCTGGATTTTGGACACGGCCTAAATCCATACGACCAATAATATTTTTTCTACCAACTTGAGCTGCAGGGGTCGATGAACTAGCAACGCCACTGCCGCCAATAGAAACTTCTTTTTTACGAGCAGGACTACTGACAATACTGGCTTTTGCAACCACTTCGGGTTGTTTTTCTTCAACGACAGGTGCCGCTTCAACTTCATCAATAGGTGCTGCGACACTTGGAATGATTTCTGCCACTTCTTCAGCGGCTTTATGTCCAACAGTTCCATCTTGTCCTGCAGTTGGGGGAGCTGATTCTTGCGAAATCCCTTCCTCCGGCTTCCGACGAACCACTTTTTTAGCAGCTGTAGAAGCCGTTGTCGAATCTGCAGAAATTTCTTCCTGAGATTCAGGCGAAGCCGCCGCTGGCAAAATTTCTTCAGCAGCTTCCTCAGCCGCAGTGGGCTTTCGGCGAACAACTTTTGATTTTGCGGCAGCAGGAGCTGCTGCTGGTTCTGCTTTTTTAGCTTCAGCTTTTTTTGCAGGTGCTTTTTTAGCCACCGCTTTTTTCTTAGGAGCGTCAGCTTTGCCCGACGAATTTAGTCGCACTTTAATTTGCTCAAGAAGATCCGGCTCCAGTTCAGCCATATGGCTTTTTACTGGCATCTGCCACTCTCTGATTTTGTCCATCAGCGCTAAAGGCGTCAAACCGACTTCTTTTGCAAATTCAAATACTTTCGGATTACTCACTCAATCTCCT
>JAYWDA010000033.1:0-2360 GCA_043780105.1 Pseudobdellovibrionaceae bacterium
GCGGAACCTGTGGTTTTTTGATAACTCCCTTTTGCGCAAAAAAATTGAGCCGCCGTACTCGAGGGGGAATATGACGACAAAAGTTTTTGCTTATGGTTCCATTTATGAGGGCATGATCCACTTTGATCGGATTGCTGCTTTTGTAGACACCCACAAGCCAGGTTGGATTCAGGGGACGGCCTACCGTTTAAAGGTAGGCTATCCAGTTGTTGTAAATCTAGGCGAGGATCTGATCCCAGGACAGATCTTAGAGCTGAAAACCAGCGAAATTTTGTTAGCTATGCTGGATGAATTCTTCGGATACAATCCAATGGTTCCAGAAAAGAGCCTGTATTTAAGGCAGGAGACAATGACGGTGACCGAAGGGGGTGCCGCCACTGAGTGTGTTTGGGCCTATTACTTGAATCCAAAAAAACTGCCGGCCACAGCTGTGGTGATCGCTGGTGGAAATTGGATGCTAGATATGAAAACTCTGCCCCTTTTCACTGAAAAATTAAACCCAAGGCAGCGCGCTTACATTCAAAAGCTTGGCGCTGCAACTGGACGAGATATTATTCCTATAAACGACATGGCTTTGTACCGCGAACTCATGGGGCTTGAGCTGATTGTTGATAAAGGTCGCAGATTAGCCCTCTCGAAATTAGGGCAGGAAGTTTATCGGTATCTTGGATAAGGAAAATTCCAACCTTTTTCGAATTGTTCTTGTCGAGCCTGAAATTCCGCAAAACACCGGAAATATTGGTCGCACGTGCGTGGCCACCCGGTGTGAACTTCACTTGGTCGGACCACTTGGGTTTGAAATTAACGACACGCAATTAAAACGCGCCGGTTTAGATTATTGGCCCCATTTAACTTGGCAAATGCACGCCAATTATCAAAGTTGGTGGTCGCTTGTCGAAGATCAAAGCAGAGTTTTTTATCTTTCCACCAAAGCCAAAAAAAACTACACCGATGTCAAATTTCAAAAAGGTGATTGGCTGGTGTTCGGTAAAGAAACAAAGGGCCTAGATCCGCAGCTGATTTATCGAAATCCCGAGCAAGCAGTGACAATTCCACTTTTAGGCCCTGCGCGAAGTCTGAATTTGGCAACTTCGGTGGCGATTGTTGCTTACGAAGGTGTTCGCCAGCTAGGCATCTCCGTCTAAAGTCTTGGAGCATTATTGCTATCGTGAGTCAAATTCCCTGAATCACTCAGCTTTGTTGCGATTTTGCCGGCTCAATAATATTCTGCCCCTCTATGGCAACAAATTTTTTAGCAAAAATATTCGGTACTAGTCACGAACGTGAGATGAAACGCATTCAGCCCATCGTGGATCAAGTGAATGCTTTGGAACAAAAAATGAAAGCGCTGACAGATGTTCAGCTGCAAGCTCAAACTCCTTTGCTTCGCGCACGATTAGCCAAGGGTGAAAGCTTGGATGATATTTTGCCGGAAGCTTTTGCAACCTGTCGCGAAGCTTCGCACCGGGTGTTAGGCATGCGCCACTACGATGTTCAGATCATTGGTGGGTATGTTCTTCACAAAGGTAACATCGCCGAGATGCGAACGGGTGAAGGAAAAACTTTAGTTGCGACCTTGCCGGTTTATTTAAATGGTCTGTCTCAAAAAGGTGTTCACGTTGTTACCGTGAATGATTATTTGGCGACTCGTGACTCCGAGTGGATGGGACGCTTGTACAGTTGGTTAGGCTTAACCACTGGAATTATCGTGCACGGATTAACGGATGACGAGCGTAAAGCGGCTTACGGCGCTGATATCACCTATGCCACTAATAACGAATTAGGTTTTGATTATTTGCGCGACAACATGAAATTTGACCTGAAAGAATATGTTCAGCGCGAACATAATTTCGCCATTGTCGACGAGTGTGATTCAATCTTGATTGATGAAGCGCGAACGCCATTGATTATTTCAGGCCCGGCCGAAGCTTCAACGGATAAATATTTAACAATTAATAAAATTGTACCATCGTTACAAAAAGACGTTCATTACACGATGGAAGAAAAAACCAAAACCGCGTCATTAACCGAAGATGGTAATGCCATGGTCGAGAAGCTTTTAAAGCTGGATAACTTGTATGACGCTCATAATATTGAGCTGCTACATCACGTTTACCAGGCTCTTAAAGCACACTATTTGTACCGCCGAGATGTCGAGTACATGGTGAAAGATGGCGAAGTGATTATCGTCGATGAATTCACCGGCCGTCTGATGCCGGGTCGACGCTGGAGCGATGGTCTTCATCAAGCCATCGAAGCCAAAGAAGGCGTTGAAGTTAAAAATGAAAATCAAACTTTAGCGACAATTACTTTTCAAAACTTCTTCCGTATGTACAACAAAATGTCAGGCATGACGGGAA
>JAYWDA010000034.1:0-5103 GCA_043780105.1 Pseudobdellovibrionaceae bacterium
CCGGAACCTGGGACGGTTTCCTAACCCATATATTAAGACAAGAATACGGAACATTTCGACTGGCTATTTCGAATCAAGAAAGCCAGTTTTGGCCGGCCTTTAAAATCTATTTTCAAAATAGTTATAAGGAACTATTAGGAATGGGAGCCTACTTAATAATAAGTGGAGGATTTCTCAAAAAATTTAAAAAAAATAAAAGCATAAATAAAGATGCAATCAGCTTCTACAGTCTGACCCTTTTTATTTTTTCTTTTTATCTTTTGGTTTTTCACCTCTTAACGAATCTGAATTTAACAGAGCCCTTGTATGTCGGGATTATGGAACGCTTTTGGCAACAGCCCCACTTTTTTCTAAGCTTGTTTGTGGGCGCCTGCTTCGCTGGTCTTTTTTCATATCTGAAGCCTGTTCTTGCAGTGGCGTTCATCGGAATTCAGATTGGATGGAATTATCCTCATCAAGATCAGCATCAAAATAGAATTTTGGAACAGGCCGGCCGGCAGATTCTTGAGAACCTTCCCCCATCGACAATATTAATGCCTCTTGGGGATGCTGATTTTGGTATCACTAGATATCTACAAGCTTGTGAAGGCCTTCGAACCGATGTCAAAATTATCAGTCGGTCTTTGATTGGGGGATATCCGTGGGCCACAAAAAGTGTCATGCAAAATTTTCCAGATGTTATTCTGCCAGCACCGGGCTACGCACAGTTTTATAAAATGCGTGAGGGGGGTTATAAATTTGAAACCTTCTTAGATCTCAATTTGCCCCATCATCCCGTTTATGTATCCGCCATTGGACAGAAGGAAGAAACCGACTGGCTGGCCAAATATCAACTGTGGCCCATTGGCTTTGTCGACCGAGTCGTTTTAAAAAATCCTTCACCCGCTGATAATGATTATGTCAGGGCCACAGATCAGATTTGGAAAAATATCGATTTTGAAAGCCTAAAACACTTCCCTAAAACAAGTTGGGAATACTTCTTCAGGCAGCGTTATGAAGACTCTCAAGCCAGAAGGGGCGAGCTTTTGATGCGAATTTCAATGCGGCAAGTTCCAAAAAACATAAAACTTTTGGCCGAGTCTGCAAAAATTATTGATGATTTGATGCTGGATGATAAATCTCCCCTACCAGGCCAACTAAAGCTGCAGGGATTTATTTGGTCCCAATTGATTGGCAATGATCCCAGAGCTGCCACGAAGACAAGAGCCGCTTGGGAAAAATATCTAATACTCGCGTCTCCACAAGACCCTGATTATCTTCCACTTAAAAATTCACTGCAAGCCATCCCAGAAAAATAAATTCTTAGTAACAACGACTGCAATTTGGCGTATAGTTAGTCCGTGGACGAAAGTTTTAAAAAAATATTTAATCAAATTTTGTGGATCGCAGCCGGGATCAGTCTGGCTTTTCTAGCCGTCGAATATCTGAATTTGTCTGAAAGTTTTTACTTTATTGCGATTACCATAGCCATTGGTAGTTTTGCATTTTTCAAAAGACCATTTTCTGGCAGCGGATTCCCCCTTTCTGTCGACTATGGAATTGCTATCCTATCTTCTGCCATCGTTCTTATCTATTTAGGAGGACTTGTCGTCCAGCCATCTTTAGATCAAGAACAATCTCTTGAGCCTTGTGCAGCCATGACGATTGAAAAAAAGTGCTATAGTCTTCCTAAGCTTGTTTGCCAAAATATGTGGGAAAAATACGAGGGCGAATGCACTAAAGAAATCAAAAAGAATGTCGGAGACCGAGTCACCGCTTTGATTGGTCCACCCATCAAAAAATGCACTCAACGGCGTTTTGATAAATCCCTTTACTACACAAGAAACTCGAAAGATCCTGACTGCCAAAGTTTCTTTCAGTCACTGACAGAATAAAATGACGGAGATTTCTAAAATGGCTCAAAAAAAAAATGTCTTAGCTCCTATGGCTCCAAAAAAGCCAAAAACCTTCCATCAACACAAAGATTTAAGGACAGACCCCTATTTCTGGTTACGAGACCTTAAAGATCCAGATACAAAAAAATATATTAATGCTGAAAATAAATATTCAGAGGCCCAGCTTGAACCGCTGAATGATTTCAAAGAAAAACTGTTTAAAGAATTAAAAAGTTCAATCAATGAAAATGAAACTTCGGCGGCCACGCCGGTTGATGAGTGGCTTTATTTTAGCAAAGTTAAAAAAGGTCAGCAATATAAAGCCTATTATCGAAAATTAAAAAAAGGCGGTCGGCCACAATTACTTTTGGATAGCAATAAGCTAGCCAAAGGAAAAAAGTATTTTTCATTGGGCACTTTTGAAGTCAGTCCTAATCATCAGTGGCTAGCTTATGCCGTCGATTTTAGTGGTAACGAAAAATACACCGTTCATTTTAAAAATCTGACCTCAGGAAAAATATTAAAAAAATCAATCAAAGATGTTTCAGACAATGTCGTGTGGGCTAACGACAATGAAACGCTTTATTATTCACAATTAGATGAAAATCACCGACCTGATAAAGCCTTTCGGTATAATATAAATTCTGCAGCCAAAGCCACCTTGATTTACGAAGAAAAAGACCAAAAACACTTTGTCGGCGTGGGGAAAACGTCAGACCACCAATGGATTTTAATTGAATCTTCGGGCGCCATCACCAGCGAGATTTGGTTTGGATCTGCCAATGAGAATAAGCCAAGTTTTGAATGTTTTTTGCCCCGCAAAGAGGGCCATGAGTACAGCATCGGTAGTCGCCAAGGGTATTTTTATATTCGAAGTAATGAAAATGCGACGAATTTCAAACTGATGATCGCGCCTATGGATAGAATTGATAAAAAGAATTGGATTGAATTTATTCCTGAAGGCAAAGAAAGTCTTTTCCGCGGCTTTATGTTGTTTGAAGGATTTCTGGTTTTGGCTTACTTCAAAAATGCACTGCCTGTGGTTAAAATTTATAACTTTCAAAAAGAGAGATATTCAGACGTTAAGTTTAAAGAAAATGCTTTTTCATTAAGTTTTATTGGTAATGAAGAATTTAATTGCCGACAATTGCGAATGCTGATCGAGTCCCCTGTATCTCCAGAGACCATTATCGATTATGACATGCTGACCGCGCGTACGAGTGTCGTGAAAACCCAAAAAGTAAATAAGTTTAAAAGTTCTGATTATAAATGCGAACGTCTGATGATTCCATCGCATGATGGAAAAAAGATTCCAGTGACAGTTTTTTACAAAAAAGGTTTTAAGAAAAACGGACAGCAGCCTGTGATGCTTTACGGATACGGCTCTTACGGGGCGATCATTCAGCCCAGCTTTATTCGGCGAAGCTTGCCGCTTTTAAACCGCGGCTTTGCTTATGCTATTGCCCATATTCGTGGCGGCCAAGATTTAGGACGTGCCTGGTATGAAGATGGAAAGTTTTTAAATAAGAAAAACACCTTTCATGACTTTATTTCTGTCGCTGACTGGTTGGTTGAAAAAAAATGGACCAACCCTAAAAAAATGGCAATTATGGGCGGCAGTGCGGGCGGGATGTTAATGGGTGCTGTTGTTAATATGCGACCAGATTTATTTCAAGTTTGCGTGGCCCATGTGCCTTTCGTTGATGTTATTAATACGATGTTTGACGACACTCTACCGCTGACAAAGATGGAATATAAAGAGTGGGGCGATCCACACGATAAAAAGTTTTACGACTACATGAAAAGCTATTCTCCCTACGATAATGTAAAAGCTCAACGCTATCCTAATATGTTGATCACTGGCGGACTGCACGATTTCAGAGTGACTTTTTGGGAACCAACCAAGTGGATGGCAAAACTACGTGAACTTAAGACAGGTGATGAAACGATTCTTTTAAAGATCAAAATGGCCGCCGGGCATTTTGGGGCCTCAGGAAGATTTGATTATTTTAAAGAAGAAGCTGAAGCGCTGGCGTTCATTATCAAATATTTAGATCTGCCTCTAAAATAGAAAACCCCGGGTTTTAGGCCGGGGTTTTAGATAAAGATTATATTTCAATCTTAAGCCGCAGAAGGAGACTTTGTTTTCTTAGTCTCTTTGCGTGCCGTCTTTTTCTCTTTGTCAGCCCGATCAAAGACCACTGCAAAAACTTGATCCAAAGTATCGACTGGAATAAAATTTAGCTTATCTTTGAATTGCTTAGGGATATCTGCCAAATCTTTTTCATTGGCCTTTGGAATCACTAAATCTGTAATGCCAAGATTCAATGCCGCTAAACATTTCTCACGAATTCCACCCACTGGTAACACGCGACCTTGAAGGGTCACTTCACCGGTCATTGCTAGATCATGACGAACTGGAACGTCTGTCATTAAGCTAACTAAAGCTGTTGCTAGCGTGATCCCTGCAGAAGGTCCATCTTTTGGAATTGCTCCTGCTGGCAAGTGAATATGAATATCATTTTTTTCAAAAAAGTCTTCCGGGATTCCAAGCTCTAAAACATGAGCTTTTGCGTAAGACATCGCTGCATGAGCCGACTCTTTCATAACGTCGCCTAATTGGCCCGTCAGAACAAGCCCACCTTTACCGCGCATTTTTAAGGCTTCGACTAAAAGAACTTCGCCGCCGGCTTGAGTCCAAGCTAAACCTTGAACAACGCCAACCCGAGATTCATCCATTCTGTCTTCACGTAAAAATCTTGGTGGACCTAAAAGTTCAACAACTGATTGAGGATTTATTTGAACAAAACTTCTTTCGCCCAGCACCAACATCTTTGCGACTTTACGGCAAACAGAACCAATTTCACGCTCAAGGTTACGAAGGCCAGCTTCACGAGTGTAGCCAGCAATCACAAACTTCAAGCCATCATCTGTAAAGTTAATGTTTTCAGAAGTAATCCCGTTATTTTCCATCTGTCTTTGGACTAGATGTTTTTTAGCGATTAATAATTTATCATTTTCCGTGTAGCCAGGGATATTGATAATTTCCATACGATCTCTTAAGGCCGGTGGAATATTTTCAACCACGTTCGCTGTTGCAATAAACAGAGCGTTTGATAAATCAAAATCTACATTCAAATAATTATCTCGGAAAGTGGCATTTTGTTCTGGATCTAGAACTTCCAGCATGGCCGCTGACGGGTCACCACGGAAATCGCTTCCTAATTTA
>JAYWDA010000035.1:0-7721 GCA_043780105.1 Pseudobdellovibrionaceae bacterium
TCTTTATCGCGTTTTTCTAAAGCATAAAAATCAGCGGCAAGTTCTAAATTTGTGATTTTCTCTTTTTTATCAGAGTCCCCAATTCGCTTCAAGGTCTCGGCGGCCTTGATCAAATAACCATTCTGAGCATAAGTTTTTGCAGCGTCTTTCAGAGCATCACTTGATCTTGAATCATTTGGAAACTGATTGACGAAAAGGACTGCGGTATCAGCGCCCTTGGTTGAAGAAATCTCAGAAAAATAAAGGCTGACGGCTTGCCACAAAGCTTCGGGCGCCATTTTTGATTTGCTATGGTCTTTTGAAAAGCGAACCAATTTTTCAGCGCCATCTGATTTTTTATTATTTTTTATGTCGTCTTGAATTTCGGCGTAGCTGGCTTCTTGCTCAATGCGTGTCATGTCGGTTTTGCGACGGGAATCAGTGGTCGACTCAAGCACCTTTTTAGCAAGTGATTGTATTGAAACATAATCTTTTTTGATGTTGTAGATATCTAACTGCAGATCTTCCGCTTTGGATTGCAGATCTTTTCCATACTGACCCTCTAAAGAAGGCTTAAGCCATTTCTGAGACTCCACGTAATTGGCCTCATCGTAATAAATCACGGCAAGCTTCATTGTGACTTCAGGTGTCTGCACAGACTTTGGATATTTTTTAACAAAATGAAGGGCTAAATCTTTACGTTCACCTTCTCGTAAAGGAGATTTTTCCTTACCAAGTTTACCAATGCTTTTTTCTTTCGCAAATAAGGCTGCGTAAGTGGCATCTTGTTCTAATTTAGCATCGCCTTTGATTCCATCAGCCACCATTTTATATTGGTCACTGGCTTCGTCAAAACGTTCTAGGGCAAATAACAATTCAGCATAAGCGTAATGAGTCTTAAAGTCGGGGGCAGTTTTTTCTTCATGTTCGATAATTATTTTTAAAGCTTTTTCAGTTAAAGAAGTAAATTCTTGATGTTTTTTATTTTTAAGCCAGATCTCCCACCATTTTTCAGCAATATCTTTGGCCGTCACTCGAAAGCCGTGGCTGCAAGACTCGTCGGGGATTTCACGCTTATGCTTTATTCGCCATGCCGAATCTGTCTGGCAAAGGGCGGCCGCAGTTCTTAAGTGCTCAATCACTTGATCACGTAATTTTAAGGATTCATTGGATTCAACAAGCGATAAGTGGGCCTTCACCAAATAAACGTTATCAGGATCGCGCTTAATAAATTCGGGCAGGAAAATATTCATATCTTTAAAGCGCCCGTGGCCTTCGTAAAGGCGGGCAAGATCTGTCATGGCTTGACCGAATTCTTCACCCTTTGTGATCTTGGCAAATATCATAACAAGTTCATTAGCGGGCGTACTGTCGCCGATAAAAATTGTTAGATCCCGTAAAGCCTCGCGGCGCAAATTTTGTTTGTTTTTATTTGTTTCGCCGTCCTCTGAAAGGGGACTTAGATCGACCACCTGTAAAAGACGCTTCACGCCTTTGGGTGTGTCTGACATATTGTAATGAGTCCATGCTAATTTATACATGCCGTACGGATAAACTCGAGAATCTGCGTGCTGTTCAAGACGAGTTAAAAACTCCATCGCAACAGCAAATTTCCGCTGATCATAGTAAAGCTCTCCCAAGCCGACAAGACAGTCGGGAACAAGGGGTGACTTTGGAAAGCGGGTGACCATATTTTCGTAAAGATTCTGTGCTTCCTTGATTTTTCCAACTTGCTGGTGAGCAAAAGCATTATTAAAAAGAACGGAATCCATTTCCGGATATTTTTTGAATTCATTTTCGATGCGACTGTAAATCGCCATCGCTTTTTTAATCCAGTCAGAACCTTTTTCATTGGGCATCGGAAAGCTAGAAAGCTGTTTTGATTTTCCTGCGATTTGCAGGTCAAAAAATCGACCGGATTTTGACCGGCGCATGTATAATTCAGCTAATCTGTACATAAGGTCGGCTTCTTGGGGCGAACCTTTCTTTGTTTTTAAAATACTTTGTAAAGACTCGATGGCTTTATTTTCAGTGCGAGTGATCAGAACCTCTGAAGTGGCGGCCTTCAGTTCGTTCACATCTTCGTTGGGTGAATCCAAACGGACTTCGGGGAGAAGTCCTTTTTTTGCTTTAGTTTCGGCGGGCGCTATGGTTGGTACGAAGAAAACAACAAGAAGGAGGACCGAGAAAATTTTTTTCATACAAATCTCCAAAACTATGTCGTGCGGGCTATTTTCCGACGACTGTCACAAGCTTCAGCTGAGGAAACCCAGCCATTGAAGCGGTGTACATGACTTTTCGTAAAGTGTTATAAGGAAGGTCGGCATCAGCCTGCAGTAAGATCTTACCTTCCTTGACAAATTTCTTATCGGAAGACTTGGCTAACTTATCGAGTTCATTAAACAATGGAACAATAAAATTAGAATCTTTGGGATCGATATCTTTATTGGCGAACTTGTTGTCAATAATCTCGGCGATAGTCCTGTCATCAAATTTGACAAGTTCTTTTGAAACCGCAATTTTCACAGCATCCGTTGGATTTTTTTCGCTGTTCGAAGCGGGCAGTCGCAAATTTTTAACGGGATTAATCACAATATCAGAGCTTGCGTAAGTTTGTAATAAGAACACCAGCAAGATCGTGAAGACGTCCGTCATTGAAGTTAAGTTAAGAACGAACATATTTTTCTTTAAATTTGGCTCGTAACGGGCTCTGCGTGCCATAAATTAACCCTCCAATGTATTCCCGAAAGAAATTTCGGGAAACATGTAATCGGTTTCAGTGTCTTTATTTGTTTTATCATCATGAATTGGGAAGTGAACGCCCTGTCTAGATTTGCGAGCTTCATCCATCACTTTGATAATATCTTTATAAGCCAGTTCGCCAGAAGGATTCATTTCAATTTTAAAAACTTCTGGATTGGCTTTTTTAATATCCACGAATTTTTGGTGAACAGCCGCGTAGTCAAGTTTTCCTGCGCTGACAGGAACGGTTTCAACTTTGGCTTTGCCATCTGTAGTGATGATAAATTTAACGCCATCACTAGAGCTGACTTCGACTGAGATTTGCTTTTTATTTGGATGGTCTTCCTGCTTCTTAATGGCTTCTTGAACCACTTGCGGAAGCTCCGTATCGACAATCATCATCTGCACAAAGGCCGAAGAGATCAGCATTACAGGCACGAGCTTTACCATCACGGCTAGCAGGGGAGCGAGATCCAGGTCAAACTCGTAATCATGTTTTATCTTTACTTTTTTTGATCGTCGCATAAAAACCTCAGTCGAAAAGATGTTATTTCAGTTTATCTTATGACGCCTTTGATGATGATGGCGGCGGTCCTGATGGACTGGCTGAACTATTCGCAGAGTTATTCATAGCCACATGATCCGGAAATAATGTTTGACGAGTCAGTTGAGGGATATGAGAACTTGTTAAAATTTCTGTTAACTTTGAACATTTCTCAATACATTGCTCGATCAACTGATTCTGCCGGGCTGTCAGGAAAGAAAAAAGCACCATGGCAGGGATCGCAACCGCAAGACCGAGTGCAGTTGTGTACATGGAGACGGAAATACCATGTGCAAGAAGCTGTTGTTTTAAAGCAGGATCCGCTTGTTCAACGGCTTCAAACGAAAGAATCAAACCGTGAATGGTACCCAGTAGACCCAAAAGAGTCGCAACGTTGGCCACCATTGAAAGGTAGTGCAAACGTTTTGTGAACATGGGCATCACTTCTGCCATCGCAATGTCATGGGCTTGGAAAATGGTGTCGTCATCACGATCGGCTTTTTCTAATATTGTTTTAAAAGCTTTGGCCAATGGCTTTTTTTCCATCTGAGAGCAAAGAACTAAGGCCTCATCTAATTTTTTTGAAAGAATTAAGTTTTGAATTTTTGCCATAAATTCTTCGACATTGAGCCCGTAGCCGCTGTACAAAGTCTTAGCCCGCTCGACGACCAGAAATATTCCAGCGACGCCTGTCAGAAAAATCGCCCAACCCACCACACCAGTTGCTGTCATAAAATTAAAAAATGCGCTCATAAAGTTTCCCCCTGCTTCATATCAATGAGTTGTTTAATTTGTTGTTGTCCGCGCACTGGCACTTGGAGGAAACGAACTGCATAATGCAAGCCGGACTTAACGTTAATTCTTTGTTTAGTAAAATTTTTCCGAATGATCTGACCAATCACATTAAAAGGCTGTGACTGACCAGGACCCGCTCGGAAGTGAAGGACCAGGTCTTGACCTGGTACTAAGAGTGGCGTGTTTAATAAAACCAAAGCACCACTTTCACTTAAGGATAAGGACTCACCATCAAAAAAATGTTTTTCATTGTGACCGTACACGGGCACCTTAATATCTTGCCGAGCAAATTCACGAATAATAAATCCGTGCTTAATGGCATCGCGATTGTTGATCAGTCCCGCTAAGCGATCGCGAGCAAAATCAGGCAGCTCACCCAAAAGCGTCCATGTTGAAAGGTGGGGAGCCCATACGTAATTGTAATCTTGGACTTCGCCCTTTTGTAACATGTTGATAATCACGCTGTAGTCGTAAGGGCCATACTTCATGTCGCCACGAAGAATGTACCACTGGTTTAGCACCGGAGCGTTTTCAGAATTTTCTAACTTTTTAGCGTCGCTCATAAATTCCCTTTTGCTCTGTTATTGGGCCGCAGTTTTTGGTTCAAAAAAGATCTGTACGCTGGCTCCTGCCGCTGGAATGCAAGTCGATCCGTGAAAACTAATCACCCGACTTGCCGCATCGTAAGTCCAGCCACAAACTGCACTTTGTGCTGACGTGGTCCCATCAACAACCACTCTCAGGGTGTCCACGTAAGGTTCGCGATCTAACTGAAAAGTGGCTGCTAATTCGATTGTTTTTTTAGATAGCTGATCCAAAACGCCCGACATGGGTGCGCAAATACTTGCGGCTAATCCACCTGTTGCAGAAGATAAGGCAGGATAGCGTTGAGAGATTTTTTGCCCGGCATTTCCTAAGGTATTAACGCAAGCTTGGTCTCTTGCAGAAATTGTATGAACTGTGAAGTTATTGGCCGCATTAGCAGGAGTGCTACCCGTTAAAGTTGTTAGATAGTCTTTAAAAGACTGAACGCTAAACATGTTTGCGTCCGCATAGTTTTCTGTAAAATAATAACTACTGATGCCAGCATTCCAGTCGTAATGTGAAAAGTCGTCTTCATCACTAACGATAATGACAGCCAGAAACGCACCTGGTCTTAAAAAGCCGTTGTTGTTATTATTTTCTAACGATTTTTTGAAACTTGAAAAAGCTCTTTCGTCTCCAGTGCCTGTTGTTCCAGTCTTAATGTTTTTAGCAAACACAGTAGAAAGATTAGGCGTATTTTTATCCATCACGGCAACGCCAGAGTAAGGGCTGGCTGTGCCTTGTCGCCATGCTGAACGGGTTAAGGTATTATAATGGTTATCCAAGTAGCCGCCGGTATCGGTCACAGCCATATGGAAATCAAAGTTCTTAGTTTGGAAGTCTTGAATAAATTGTTGGAAGTTGTTGGCAAGGTTTGTTTGAGACGATGCCATTGAACCCGAGCTATCGACAACCCAAAGGATATCGACCTTGCGAGGAACGTAGGCGACGCTTTGTTTGAAAGTCGCCTCACTGGCCAGCAAAGAAAATGAAGAAGCTGGTTTGTCACATCCTAACACCAACATCACAGAAGCCAGCGTCACTGTTGAGTTCAATAACTTTTTCATAAGAAGAACCCTCCTAAAGAACTTCTGTCCTAGAAGCTCTATCTTTCCTACCCAGTCTATCGTCGGGTCCTGAGATTAATGAAGGGTCCTGCTAAGACATTGAAAGTTAACTTGAATTTTTATTCGGTCGCATTTTGAGACAGCCTAAGTGTTTGGAATAACTCATTTTCAATTTTTTTGAAGGTGAAAAATAAATCAGTGAACGTCAAGTCGCTGGACAGTTTTCTTAAGATTCAGAAGTGCCCGGGTTAATACCTGCGTGTCGTTTTTAGAAGGTTGGATTTTTTGTCGAAAAACTAGTCAGTAAATAAATAATCTCTCAGCTTTTCAAGAGCTTGGCTTTGGCTTCCTGCCACAGGTTTTCTTTGTCTTGAAGGGACATTGTCTCCCAGGGAAGAGATCGCTCTTCACGCATGTTCATCATTGTTTTAAAGCGCAATTCAAAACGACGATTAGCTTCACGGCCAATTTGTTCTGGATCCATTTTTAAATGTCGAGCTAGCTGGGCCAAGCTAAAAAATACATCGCCCATCTCATGACGAATTTCATCTTCAGATTTTAAATCCAAAGCCTCTTCTAATTCGGCAACCTCTTCGCGCACTTTTTCACGCACTTGCTCTGAATTTTCCCAATCGAATTTTAATTTTTCTGTGCGGAAACCAATCTTTGCTGCTCGTTGCAGAGCTGGAAGCCCTGTCGGTACTTTTAACTCGAAAGGGTCGGCGTTTCCTTTTTCCTTCTTTTTGATCTGCTCCCAGTTGGCAATCACTTGTTCACTGCCTGACACCTTTTCACCGTTAAAAACATGCGGATGCCTGCGAATTAATTTTTCATTGATCGTAGAAATAACATCGCTGAGATCAAAGGCGCCGCGCTCTTGTGCAAGTTGGCAGTGTAAAATCACTTGAAATAAAACGTCGCCCAATTCTTCTTTGATGAAGCCATCGTTTTTTGATTCTAAGGCCTCAACCAATTCGTGAGCTTCTTCTACAGCGTAAAGCGATAAGGATTCGTGAGTTTGCTCAAGGTCCCAAGGGCATCCGTCAGGGCCTCTTAAGCTTGCAACAACTTGGACTAAGGCCTTGAGGTTTGACAGTTCAATCGGTGGCTGCGGCATATGACACTCCGTCTAAGTACTGGGTCTCGACTTTAAACTAGAACCAGGGGATAACTAGCATAGATAACAGCAGTTTTCGAAAAAAAACACCGATAATAAGTAAGCTAACTCTAATGCCAACCAAAATGAAGGCGCTTAAAAACTAATGATGGGCAGTATTAAAAAATACGCACAGAAAAAACCTGAGCACCATTCGCGGGTTAACTATGAGGATCACAGCCAAAAGTTTTTGGACTGGGTGGATCATTTAGGTTGGGAAAAAACCTGGCTGGGCCGTTGGGTCGGTGAGATTGAAGAACGATATTCGATCCGTCGAGGTCTGATGATATTTTTATTTTGCTATGCTTTATCTTATCTAATTTTTTTTCAGATTCATGTCCCTTATAATTTTCAAGTCGGTGGGATCGCTACAACTGAGGTCGTCTCGCCGTTAAGTTTTGAAATGGTGGACGAAGTTTCTACCGAAGAAAAAAGATTGCGGGCAGAATATTTAATTCCGATGGTTTACGATTATGACGTCAGCGTTTTTGATCGTTTGCAACAAGGTATTTCAAGAGGCTTTCGCAATATGCGAAGTTACGGTCGTGAAATTAAATGGCCCCGCAAGGGCTTTGCTTCTGAAGGTAAAGTTCGCGAATTTTTTACGCGAAAAATGCAGTTTGAAAAAGATCTTTCGGTCCCAGTTCCAGATTATCTTTTTGAGTGGTTGGTAGATGGGCATTTTAATCCTAGTATTGAGTCCTCATTAGTGTCTAATTTAAGAATTTGGTTTGATAAAAAAATTGCCGATTCGCCCGAGCGCTTCATTCCTAACCAGCAAAAGGAAGTGATGGCTCGGACTGTCAATAAAAACAATGCCGGGAAAGAATTTTCTATTTCTAAAAATGATATT
>JAYWDA010000036.1:0-4501 GCA_043780105.1 Pseudobdellovibrionaceae bacterium
ACAGGATCTTTTATTTTTCTAGGACCTACAGGCGTTGGAAAAACCGAAACAGTCAAAGCCCTGGCTGAATATCTATTTGATGACGAACATGCCATCGTTCGCATTGATATGAGCGAGTATATGGAAAAACATTCGGTCTCAAGGCTTGTCGGGGCTCCTCCCGGATATGTCGGTTACGAAGAAGGCGGCCAGCTGACGGAAGCCGTGCGAAGGCGACCTTACAGCGTTGTCCTTTTGGATGAGATTGAAAAAGCCCATCAAGATGTGTTTAATATTTTGTTACAGGTGCTTGATGATGGGCGGCTGACTGACGGGCAAGGACGAACCGTTGATTTTAAAAATACAATTTTAATTATGACGTCCAACGTGGGTTCACATTCGATCCTGGATTCAGGTATGACAGAAGCCACAAAGCAAAAGGCCGTGCTCGATGCGCTTCGTGAAAAATTCCGGCCTGAATTCTTAAATCGCATCGATGAGACCGTGATTTTTAATTCATTAAAACAGGAACAGCTGAACGGCATTGTTAAAGTTCAGTTGCAGCAAGTGATTCAAAGATTGAAAGCCAAAAAGATTCAACTTGTGATTGATGAGTCTGTGATTCAGCTTTTAGCGGTCAAAGGCTTCGATGCTGTTTATGGAGCCCGGCCCCTAAAACGAGTGATCCAAACTGATTTATTAAATCCTTTATCGAAAGAAATTATTTCCGGAGTCTTTAGGTCTGGAGATACGGTTCACGTCACGATTAAAAACGACCTGCTTCAACTTGAAAAGAGAAATTAACCCCATGAAAATATTAATCCTTGTTTGCGCTTTTGTGTTTTCAGCTCCTGTTTTGGCTTCTGATTTTCATTACGATCTGTCAGCAGGCTCAGGCCGTTACAACGATGTTTCCTATGCTGAAATCACGGCGGGACTGAATTGGCAATTTGACGAATGGTGGACGTGGAGAAACGCCATTTTTCATCGCTTCGGTTCTAATATGGATTCGATCACAGGTTTAGATACCTCTGTTCGGCTAGGAAATTCTTTCGGTACCAAAGGTGGCGACTTCGGTGTTGATTTTTATGTGGGCCCTGGGTTGCGTTTTGCAAGCTCAAACTCCAACGCTGTTTTTGGTGAAGCAGGTGTGGGCTTTAAAATTGTTGGTATTTATTTAGGGATTGGAATGAAGTCTTTGTATTATACTCAGCCGCGCGTGTCGTCTTCAGGGGCGGATCTTTCAAAAAACGATACACAGGTTTACTTAGTTCTTGCGGGTGGTGGTTCGTTTTAAAAGGTCATTAAAATTTGCATTTTTTAGTCAGAATTTTTGACAAAAAATAGAGCATTTGAATTGGAAACCCGAAAGTTCCCATCGTAGTGTGAATGATTTTTACAGGACTTTGATCAGGTCCTGTGCATTTTACAAAAAACAAAAAAAACCTAAACCTTTGTCACCAGGACTCCGAACCATTGTATAGGTCGCAATTGCGACTTTGACCTCGGAGGTCCCAATGAATGCACCAAATATGTTAAAGATCACAGCGATCATGAGTCTTGCTGGACTGATGATGGGCAACACAAACTGCGGTGGATCCGCGGCGGCTCCTAAAGGTCGAGTCCTTCGGCGCCTTGTTGAGGTCGGCAAAGTCGATGCTCAGCCCATTCCATTACCCGACAACCAAGTCTTTGATTTACAGTTTGTTATCAACCAACAGTTTCCTGACGTGTTAGTCGGAACCCGTGAATTTGCGGTTATTAATCGAGATGTGACCGGTGGCCTGATTGGCGGCGGTGCTGGATTAACTCCAAAGGATAGCGGACTTCTGCATAAAATGGGTGTCGTGGCTGAAAAGTGGTTTGCGACAAAAGATGCTGAGTGTTTAATCAGCCTTCCTCAATATAAGTTGAACGGTGTCGTCAACTCCTACGAGTGGGTTTCTGGCGGTGGAATCAGAGTTGGTTATACGCCATCCGGTTCGAATGCAATTTCAAATGTGAGTGGCTCTGTTCATTTCGATAAAGCTGAAATGGATTTGACCTTAAGGGCAAAGAACCCGATCGACGGCACCGTCAGTCGCGTGGCGAACATCACTAAAAACCAAATCAAAACAAAAGTGGCTTTTGATGTCAGCTTTGGTCAGATCAGTATTGGGCCTGAGTTTTATTACCAAAAAGGCTTAGCTAAAGTTACCAAAGAAGCTTTGGAATTAGCCATCTCGGCGTTACGCGCTCAAACGGATCTTCAGCCTTGGCAAACTCGCGCTGGAGAAGTGCAAGATAACTTTATTACCATCGTCGGCGGTGATGACATCAATTTGATGCCTGGGGATCAAGTGTCGTTCCAAAATGCACGCTATCAGTGGCAGAACGCTGACAAGGTTTGTGACCCGAATTATTATGTAGGCTATGTCCCAGGACAAATCGTGGGTTATGGGGTTGTGACCGATGTCGGAGATCACCTTTCAACGGTTAAAATCGATAACAACACCTTGCAAGACGATATCGTGCCTGGAGCCCTTGTTCACCTTGTAAAAATGGCTGATGCGATTCCCGTTCCTGTTAAAAAATAAGCTTTAAAATCAGACTCTTAAGCGCCCTGTGGAATTTCTAAAACCACGGGGCTTTTCTTGCTTCCAGGGGTATTCCAGTGTAAACCCCTCCCATGTTCTCGGGCATTATCGAATCCACCGCCGTCATCCAAAAAGTGCAGGAGTTTAATTCTCTTGTTCGTGTTTGGGTTGAGCGGCCTCAAATTTTTAATGATTTAAGTATTGGTGATAGCATCGCAGTTGATGGTTGTTGCTTAACGATCGAAGAATTTTACGCGCAACAAATTCAATTCGCCTTAGGGTTTGAAACTCTGACGCTCTTAAAAATTAATCCCACGCAATTAGAAAATAAAACTGTTAATTTGGAGCGAAGCCTTCGCTTTGGTGATCGCATGCACGGTCATTTAGTTTCGGGTCATGTTGAAGGTCTTGGAACTGTCAGCGCTAAAACTTGGCAGGGTGATTCATTAGTCTTCCGAGTGGAAGTCCCGATGGCGTTACGTCCAAGTCTTTGGGCGAAAGGCAGCGTTGCCATGCACGGAGTTTCTTTAACTGTGAATGACGTTGGCGCCAGTGACTTTGAAGTTTGTTTGATACCAGAAACTTTAAAGCAAACAAGTTTAGCTAAATTGGAAGTGGGATCCATCGTTCATCTTGAAACCGATTATTTAGCTAAAGCTCTTTTTGAAAGATGGAAGTTTTGGCAGAAAGACAATGGGCATGGCGTTTAACTCGACAGAAGAGCTGATTGAAGATTTAAAAAATGGAAAAATGGTCATTCTTGTCGACGACGAAGATCGCGAAAACGAGGGCGACCTTGTCCTCGCAGCCGATCATGTCACTTCGCACGCCATCAACTTTATGGCGATGCAAGCGCGGGGTTTGATTTGCTTGGCACTAAGTCCCCAGCAAATTGAACGTCTGCAGCTGCCTTTGATGGTTCGCGAAGATATGAATTTAACACCGAATAAGACGGCCTTCACCGTCAGCATCGAAGCCTCTTTCGGAGTTTCCACAGGAATCTCCACAGCTGATCGGGCTCATACGATTCGTGTGGCCTCAAACCCTGCGGCAAAGCCTGCAGATATTCATATGCCAGGGCATATTTTTCCGATTCGCGCTCAGCACGGCGGAACTTTAAAGCGGGCCGGCCACACGGAAGGCAGCATTGATCTGGCAAAATTAGCCGGCTTAAATCCCGCAGCTGTTATTTGTGAAGTCATGAATGAAGATGGTTCAATGGCACGCGTTCCAGATTTAAAAACCTTTGCTCAAAAACACCAATTAAAAATTGGTACGATCGTTGATTTGATTCAGTATCGGCTACAGCATGAAACATTGATTGAAGAAGTTTTCTCATCTCCGCTGCCAGCTGAGTACGGTGATTTTAAAGCGCGAGTTTTTAAAAGTAAATTAGACGGAATGGAGCACTTGGTTTTGCAAAAAGGTGAAATCACTCCTGGAAAAGCAATCTTAACTCGGGTGCAAGTCGACAATTACGTCAAAGATTTATTTTCGAATTTAACTTACCATTCAAATCCTTTGGAAGCAGCTTTGCAGACGATTAATGATGAAGGCGAAGGCGTTGTGATTCTTTTACGAGGTCATAACCGAGCCCACCTGGCCAGTGATGTGAAATCTCTCACTCAAGCGGAAGAGGCCAGTCGAGCTTTCATCATGGATGAAAAAGATTACGGTATTGGCGCACAGATTCTAAGAGCCTTAGGAATTCATAAAATTCGCTTACTGACAAACAAGCCAGAAAAAAGAACCGGTCTAAAAGCCTTCGAACTTGAAATTGTCGAAGTTGTCTCTTTGGATATCGTGCGCAGCTTGAAAGGAGATCAAGATGAAAAGCCAACAACTCAAAATCGGAGTGGTCACAAGTCGCTTCAATAGCGAGATCACTGAAAAACTAGAAGACGGAGCCTTTCAATACTTGGAAGAGTGCGAGGCCGAGATTTTAG
>JAYWDA010000037.1:0-3045 GCA_043780105.1 Pseudobdellovibrionaceae bacterium
GGCTTTTCTTTGCTAAATTTTTGTAAATCTTCGAGCGTTTTTCTAGCAGAGGCTAAATATTTTTGCTCGTCGCCACCCAGGTCAGCTTTTTTAGTGCGCTTGAGACCCAGGGTTCTTGCCGCTGAAATGTAAAGCTGACTTCGTCGAATAAATAAATCAATTTTTTTCTGTTTATCACTTTCAGTTTTAATAATTAAATTAATCGCTTTGATCTGCGTATCGATTTTGCGTAAATCACCAGCCTGATCCATCACAGGCACGACCCTTTTCGAGACGTCAGCTTTCCGAATTTTTTGAGCTTCGGTCAGAGTCTCTACGGGCTTCTCTACCACTTTCTTTTTTTCAGCCGACAACCCACCCGCATCGAAGGGTTTTGCAAGAGCCAAAATCGGCACTGCCGAAATCAGAAAGGGAATTAGTAAAGAGACGGCCATTAAAACTCTTAATGACATTGAGATTCTCCGATAAATACATGGCTGCCAATCTCATCTGTCCACTCTTCACCTGTGCTAGCTGGCCAAAGCTCATAGCCTTGCGCCTCTAGCACCGATGACTCAGGAAGACTTTTTACCTGACTTAAGAGTTTTTGCTCTTGAGTGACCGCGATCGCAGAATATCCTAGGACTTTTTCAAGCTGAAGCTCAATGCGAGTTTTTTCTTCTAAGAATTTCTTTTGAAGATATGCTTGGATTTTTTTCTTCTCTTCAGTTCGCTCACTGAAGTTCACAAGATCAATCCGAACTTTACTGATGTTTTTCTCATCGTCAGCTAAAAGCTTTGCTAGGGACATTCGAGTTAAATCTCCCCGCGCCCAATCGATATAAGTAAAAGTGCCTGTTTTCAGTTCTTTCATATAATATCGAATAGCATCGATGGTGGCTTTTAATTCCTTTTCACGACAGAGACGCTTTAAAATATAGATTTTAATCAAATAACTTTCTGGATCTAAGTAGCGCGAAAAAAATTCCGATTGCTGAGAGGCAATTGCTCCCAACGCAATATCGTACTTTCCGGCTCGAAAGGCAGCCCACATTTTTTCAAACATAATTTGTCTTGTTTGAGCGTAAACAGGTGGAATCCAAGAATAAACTTCAAGGGCATCGTTAAACCGCTTGGTGGCATATAAAGTCCGGCCCATCTGATGCAAAACATTCAGATACAATTGGTTAAGTGAGCGCGTAATCCGTCCGCCATTTGATTTTTTAATATAAGTCGCCACTTGCTGGTAAACGGAGAAAGCTTCATCGAATTGTTCATTGAGAGCTAAGTTATCAGCTTTTTCTAAGGCCTTATAAACCTTAAGGGAATCTTTTTCCAAAGTTGACCCCTTGAGGGTTAACTGGTTGTCCCAGGCTCTGACGACATCAAAACCCACATTGGGGCGACGACTTAAGATTCCTCTGATCTGGGACCACTCTGTAATATTTAATTTTTTCTTAAAATTTTTGCGGATAAGGACCCGCATACCCATATCATCATTCGCAGTTTCAAGATCTCGTAATTGCGACACCAGATTAGCTTCGGCAGTTACGCAAAATAAACAGATGATAAGGATCCACTTTCTCATTTCGAGGGCTCCCCTTTATTCGTATCACCTTCAGCAATAAATAGAATGGATTGAAAACCACTCATTCGCAGAACTTTAACAACGTTAAAAACTGTCTTGTAGGGCGTCGAGGCATCGGCCACAACGTTAATATTAACGACTGAATTTTTACTCTCATTGGCCGCATTTTTTATGTACGCACCAACAAGTGCTTTTAACTGCGCAAGCTCATTTGGGTTTTGATTAAAAAAGAAACTTAATGGGTACTCTGTTTTTAAAGTGGGTATTAAAACCTTGTCGTTGGTAATCACAACTTGCGGAGCTGTTTCCATGGACTCTTTACTAACACTTTTTGCGGTTTTCATATCCTTTGGAATAACGATAGCAACGCCACCCAAAACAGTCGACATCATAAGAAAGATGATGATGAGAGTAAAAACATCAATCATCGTGGTCAGCTGCAAGGCCACAGGACGCTTTCTTTTTACTTCACTAAATTCAAAGCTCATTCGCCCACCTTCATGTCTTCCGGCGACAGAAGAACAATGTCTTGAATTTCAACCCGAACGCCATCCATCACTGAAATTAACTCTTGGTAGGTTGCTTTATCAGAAAAGACCATCTGAATTGATTTTTCTTCTGGAAATTTAACTTTGAACTCTTTAACGATATCGTGAGCCATTGATTCAATCTCGCGAGAACGCTTGTTTTCAGGGGCCCTTTGCACTGTTTTTTTAATTTGGTCCGGATTTTTCCCCGCCCACTTCAATTTCATCTCTAAGCTTTTTTCGCCGTCGACTTTAATGTAAAGCTTAGGACTGGTTGGCGGCGGCATCTGAGAAGTGGTCACCACGCTTGTTTGGGACGGTGGAACAGTGATCTTTGTCAGCTCAATAAATGTCGTCGACAAAAGTAAAAAGAAAATCACTGATGTGAGCGCATCCAGAATCGGCACTAGTTCAGGCTCAGGAATATGAGCCTTATGAGAGACGGAATCAAAATCCTCAAACATTATTTTTCTCTTTCAGACTGTTCGATTAAAGTGATGAAATTGAACCCAATTTTTTTAGCCTGTCCGATAATATCGTCAATCTTGGAAACACAAAGGGTGTAGACCACCATGGCGGTGATACCAACAACTAATCCAGCCGCTGTGGCTGTCATGGCCTCAGCGATACCGCGACCTAGCAACTCTGCCTTTTTTGAAGGATCTTCACCGGCGATCGCTGCAAACGTTTTAATTAAACCCGAAATTGTTCCAAGCAGTCCCAACAAAGTGGCCACACTGGCAATCAAGGAAATAATTTGCATCCGACGTTCACATCTTCTTGATATATCAACAACTGCGGCGCCCAGCGAGGATTTCATCGCTTCCCGTCCGCTCTCAACGGCAAGTAATCCCGCTTTAACAACTTCCATCTCGGGGACATTCGGCGATGTATTACACATTTGTAAGGCTGTCGTGTAATCACCTTTTAGAACATGCTGACCCATCGAGT
>JAYWDA010000038.1:0-2454 GCA_043780105.1 Pseudobdellovibrionaceae bacterium
TGACCAGCGACGCCTACTTAACCTCTCGTAGTCGAACTCACAGAGTACTTAAAGTAAAGTTTGAAAAGAAGCAGAAATGGAATGAAAAGCTATCTGGAATCTTGGGAAAAAGTTTAGAAAAAACTTTTTTTAAAGTTATTTCTGAGCTTGAAAAATCCCGCCTGATTTAATGCGTTATGCTTAAGCAAAGGACTCTTCCTTTGCTTTTAAATATCGCCTGAGGTAACTAGAACCACTAGGGTTTTCGACCCTACGGGGCGGGGCAAAATCAGTGGATATTACGACAAGTCAAAGTCAGTCTAAAGACACGATCACCGAACCTGTTGTTTCGGTGCGTGGCTTAGAAACAACTTTTTTTTCTAAGATGGGCGCCTTCCGCGCCGTCAACGGACTTTCCTATGATATTCACAAAGGTCAAACTTTAGGCATCGTCGGCGAATCAGGTTGCGGCAAATCAGTGACTTCGTTTTCCTTGATGCGCCTCATTGAGCGACCTGGCCAAGTGACCGGCGGTTCTTTTTTCTTGAACGGCACCGACATCCTGAAACTTTCAGAAACCGAAATGCAGGCCGTTCGCGGCGAACAGATGGCCATTATTTTTCAAGAGCCCATGACGGCGCTAAATCCTGTTTTAACCATCGGCTATCAAATTGATGAACAAATATTAAAACATAAAAAATGCAGCCCTGCTGAAGCCAAACAACGCTCCATTGAAATGCTGAACCTTGTGGGCATTCCGTCGCCAGGTGATCGGTATAGAAATTATTCCCATCAACTGTCTGGCGGCATGAGGCAGCGGGCGATGATTGCCATGGCGTTATCTTGCGAACCAAAATTTCTGATCGCCGATGAACCGACAACAGCTTTGGATGTGACAATCCAAGCGCAAATCTTAGAGCTGATCCAAAGCTTACAGAAAAAATTTAATATGACCGTGCAGTTTATCACTCACGATTTAGGCGTGATCTCTGAAATTTCTGATCAAGTGCTTGTCATGTACGGCGGTCAAATGTGCGAGATGGCTGACACCACTGAGCTCTTTAATAATCCAAAGCATCCTTATACAGGGGCTCTGATTGGTTCAAGACCAAGATTAGGACAGCGCCCTCACAGATTGCAAACCATTGAAGGTACAGTGCCTGCACCCCATGAACTTCCCAAGGGTTGCCCATTTTTTAACAGATGCCCTAATGCTTTACCGAAATGCCAAGACAACCGACCGCCTGTGACGGAGCCAAGACCTGGCCACCGGCTGGCTTGTTTTAACCCTCTGTAAAGGAGAACTGCGTTTGAGCGAAGTGATTCTAGAGGCTAAAAATATTAAGAAGTATTTCCCCATCAGAAAGGGATTACTCCTCCGTGAAGTCGGTCAAGTGAAAGCCGTCGACGGCGTTTCGCTGGTGATTAAAAAAGGCGAGACTTTAGGTCTTGTTGGCGAATCAGGTTGCGGGAAATCCACTTTAGGCCGCACATTAATTCGTTTGTATGAACCAACCGCAGGGACTTTAACTTTTCGAAATGAAGACTTTGGCAAGCTCGCGGGCGAAAAACTGCGCTCGACCCGCCGGGAAATTCAGATGATCTTTCAAGATCCTTTTGCGTCTTTAGATCCACGCATGACCGTGGGGCAAATTCTGCTTCAACCTTTTGAAATTCATAATCACTTAGATCCCAAAGCCCGGCCAGCTAGAATTTTAGAACTTTTGGCTTTGGTGGGATTAAAAGCATCGCATATCAATCGCTACCCGCACGAATTTTCAGGCGGTCAGCGCCAGCGAATTTGTATTGCACGAGCCATCGCTCTTGATCCACAACTGATTATTTGTGATGAGCCTGTGTCGGCCTTGGATGTTTCTATTCAAGCTCAGATTTTAAATCTGATGAAAGACCTGCAAGAAAAACTAAATCTGACTTATTTATTTATTTCCCACGATTTATCGGTGATTGAATATTTCTGTGATCGCGTGGCTGTGATGTATTTGGGGAAAATTGTTGAAATCGCACCCCGCGATGAGCTTTTTAGAAACCCAAAACATCCCTACACACAAGCATTGATCGCATCCATCCCACAAGTGGGTGTTGGTAAAAAAGAGATGAAAAAATCTTTGGCCGGCGAAGTGCCAAGCCCGATCAATCCGCCCTCAGGCTGCACATTCCATCCTCGGTGTCCACACCGGATGCCAATCTGTGACCAAGAAATTCCTTCGCTTTTAGGAACCGATCACAAAACAGCCTGTTGGCTGTATGAAAAGAAAACTGAAACAACAAAGGAGATCTTATGAAGATGACTTTTTGGGCCTTGGCCGCAAGCCTAGCGCTGAGCTTTGTCAATTCACCGCTAGCGCATGCGCTGAGTAACGATGAATTAAAAATGGGCTCTTCTCAAGAATATGATTCCTTAAATCCGCTGGTGATGTCTTCGATGATTTCAACGACTTTGCACCGGATGACGAA
>JAYWDA010000039.1:0-2384 GCA_043780105.1 Pseudobdellovibrionaceae bacterium
CTCAAACTGAGAAATTTCTGGAAGGTCGCTTAATTGGATGACTCGACAGTAAAGACTCATGAAATCTTTGCCCTTTTGAAGGTTCTTATTTCATACTCAAAAATATGAAATACAAAAATTATTCTTCTGATCTCTGGGCCCAAATACATAAATCAATGGATCACGTTCTGCAACAGGATTCTCAGCCCGTGGCGGCCTTTGATGCCGACGGAACGCTTTGGGATCTGGATATGGGTGAGACTTTTTTTGAGTACTTAATTGAGCATAAACTTGTGTCACTCCCCACTAATCCTTGGGAGCATTATGAGGCTCTTAAGAAAGATCCTGCAGGGCCTCAAAAGGCTTATCTGTGGCTGGCTCAAATTTTAAAAGGCCATTCCCTTGTGCAGGTCCAAGAATGGGCCGCACAGGCCGTTCAGGAAATAAATCCATTGCCGATTTTCCCCGAACAAAAAAAGTTGATCGAACTTTTTACCAGTGCCGGTGTGAAAGTTGTGATTGTCACAGCGTCGGTAAAATGGGCGGTCGAGCCTGGAGCAAAATTACTGGGCTTAGAATTTGATCACGTTTTGGGAATTGAAACTGAGTGTACCGATGGGGTTGTGACTGATCGTCAGAAAGGTCTCATCACGTATCGCCAAGGAAAAGCTGAGGCCCTCTTAAAATTAACCAATGGCAAAAAACCTTTTTTTTGTTCTGGAAATACTTTCGGCGACCTCGCTTTGCTTGAACTTTCCACAGATATAAAACTGGCAGTGACATCAACAGTGCCTGATGATCGGTTGTTTCGTGCTGAGCAGGAGCTTTATTCGGAAGCGACTCAAAGAGGTTGGTCCAAGCATCGCTTCAATTAAAAATGGGCTTAGTTACTCTTCATCCTTTTGAATGACGTATCTTGCAAGAGGACCATTTTCGTCGTCGACCACACCATGCAGACTTCTTAATAAAGCCTCTGAATCAATTTCTCGGAAGATTGTGATCGTCGACTGAAACTTTCCATCGACGTCGACCATTGATGAACTGGTCACATCACATCGAATGTGGGCGCCACCTTTTCTTATAAGTGTTGTGTAAGTCAAAGGATGGCGGCCAGTCTCTATGACCATCTCTAGTCCTTTTTGGACTTCTGAGTGCATTGAGGCGGGATAAAGATCGAAAATGCTTTTGCCGACAAGTTCGCCATCATTAAATCCTAAAGTTTCATGCTCGATGCGATTGGCCATTATGATTTGTCCTGTGCTATCCGCTGCGTGCATCATATAGGGAGTTTCTTGAAAAGCTCTTTGATAAACTTCTAAACTTTTTTCTAAAGATTGAAGTTTTTTGGAAGTCTTTTTTAGAGCTTCTTCGGCCTCTTGAAGTTTTTGCCGGATATTTTGATTTGGATTTGCTTCGCCAAGCATGGCTCTCATCAAATCTTTAGGACTGATAATCCCTACGATTTTATTTTTTTCATTTTGAACTAAAATTCGATGTGTTGGAGTTGCCAACATTTGTTTTAAAACTTCTGCCAAGGTTGCTGTAATTTGGACGTACGCGACGGGATCTAGAAGTTCTAAGTGATGCCCCACTTTATCACTTTTTAAGAATTTTGTTTTATGCAGCATGAAGGCTTTTAATAATATAATCTCAGACAGCATTCCCATGATTTCGCCCAAGGGATTAATAACAGGGCTGGATGTAATTCCATTTTCAAGGAACAAGTGAAGCACATCTTTTAATGTACTTCCCGAACCAATCATTTTCGGATTTGGCGTCATTAAATTAGGAATAGTTCTCATGTCCCTATTTTGACGAAAGAGGGGCGGTCTGACAATTCGCAAATGCCCAACTCAGCCCCACCCATGGACTAGAATATACCCTGAGCGGCCTTGACCTAGACTTTCAAAAATTATGGTTCCTATGGATGGAGAGTCCCTTGCCCTACGTGTTTCAAATATAGAAACAGCTGTTTCTTAAATTGCCGCCTTATGGGTTTCACAGAAATGAACTAATTCTAGTGCAAGTTCAATTTTGCAACTTCAGTTACCAGGAGGCAGCCCATGAATCGAAGAGACCTTTTAAAAGTTGGATCAATGATCGGCATCGGAATTGTATTACCCAAATTAGCGTTGGCCCAAGCGACCCCAGCGACCGAGGCGACATCATCAGGCGATGTTGTTATAAATGTGACGATCGCAAATAACCATGGGCATGAGTTAGTTTTAAGCCCAAAGGATGCCTTAGAGGCCCTTCGAGCGACTAAAACGACAGATCAGGTGTTTTTTGATATTGAAGGCACTGCTGGTCACACTCATTCGATAGGTTTGACTCACGAAAATCTTTTAGCTTTGTTCGTGGATGGATCTATCCAAAGTAAAACTTCCATCGGCGCCGGACACAAT
>JAYWDA010000040.1:0-6064 GCA_043780105.1 Pseudobdellovibrionaceae bacterium
AGTAAAATGCCTTTGCTGTCGGTCATAAAGTAGGTTCGCTCTTTAGTTTCAGCAAAAGGTTTAAGCAGAACAGCTAGATCAATGTCCACCAAAGCAATATAGGTGATTCGCTTGGTCACCGGATCTGTGACAATGGGTATTCCCATTGTGAACATCGGCGGCCCTTTTGGATGCGAAGAATTTTTTATTTCGACTTTTTGTTGAGCCACATTCCGGAGGGGAAATGGCTGAAGATTTCTGACTGTAGAAATATATTTTGAATCTAAGTTGTACGGTTTTAGGGCGTCTTCATTGACTCGTAACCCGACCGGCTGGAAAGAGGCGCCGTCCACTTTGTAAATTTCAATAGCAATAAAGTTTTTATCTCGTTTGAAATTGATTTCAAAATCTTCGTTAATAACATTTTCTTGGCCAACCATCTTATAAAGCATTAACGATGTTGTTTTAGATTTATCATAAAGATTTGTTAAGATGTTATCGACTTCAGTGGCGCGGGCCTTTGCAAAATCAAGATTCAAGGTTTCTTCTCGCTCGCGGGAAGTGTTTTCAAAATATTTTGAACTTCGCAAGGCAATAGGGGCGGTGACCCCGATCAGCAGAGCGATTGTGATTACAATTAATTTTATCGAAATCGGTATTCTCATCACATCACCTCAAAAAGCATACTCTGCAAAAAAGTTCAGATAATCACCTTGGACAATTGATTCATTATTTCCAGAGCCCGAGTTTGTCGAAAACTGTGAATTTAAAGCTCCGGCTTTATATCTAATTTTATCTTCGCGACGGGCATAACCTACTAGGCCCGTAAAGCGACTGTCGAAGCGCCAGCTGCCCAGAAATCCAAATTGTGTAGAAATGGAAGGATCGACAGCTTGGCCATTGGGCGTTTTTATTTTCATCGCACTTAAGTATAGATGGGCATTGGCTTGTAAGCCTAATTTAGGAGTCATGGAATACCAATATTCGGCGCCAACATGGGGCCCTACAGTTGCAATCAATTCGTTGGTCGTTGTTCCCGTAAAAGCATTACCAGTGGTGCCAGGGATTTCTTTATAGTAAAGTCCCGCTTGCGTCCGCAGCTCGCCCCGCTCGCCTAAAGTTTTTCTCCAAACCGAAGAAGCTTCTAGAGAAGCGAAAGTCAGATTCGAGCCATTATAAACAAATCCACTCAGATCTAAAATTGATAAAAATCCCCAGGGAGAAGTTGAACTGGACCATCCGGCGCCCAAGCGACCAGTTCCACCGACGGCGTTATAAGTGAGCGCTGTCTGCGTTTCTTGATAAACCGAGGCGTAGTTAATTTGAGTGATCAAATAACTTGCGATGCCGTACCAGCCAGTCACTCGGTCAATAGATTTTCGAACCATGGCCGTGTACTCAGCTGCAGGAGTGCGAAGCCCATTTCGAATCTTAAAGGTCTCTGATGAAATATTAGAATTTTGTCTAAGATTAGCCTTAGCCCGCACAGAAACTTTATAGTCACCGCCGGGAAGACTTTCACTGATTGAGACAGTTTCTTCCTTCTGGTCTTTACCATTCAGGACGGGTTCCCATTTGCTCGTTTTTTTATTGTACCGACTGACAGCATAGTCAAAGCGATCGGTGAATTTGGGTCGAGACCATTTTAAGTCCCTGACAAATTCTGACTCAGGTTTTTCAATTTTTGGTTTTTCAATTTTAGCTGCAAGCAAACTGAACTGCGCTACGGAAACCGCATCGCTATTAATACCAGCGTTATTCTTAGCAGTGACTTTCCAGTTGAAGCGGGTGGCGACGGGCAACTTAACTTTATAATTAGTCTGTGGCGTCGTTTCAACTTTGTCGAATTTGCCATCTTCGCTATGAATTTCAACTTGATAAGAATCTGCACCACCGACGGCGGCCCAAACTAAATTAACTTCCTCTTCTTTTTCTTCGTTGGAGTTAACGTTAGCATTGGGAGCAGGAGATTTCATTGTTACATTTTCCAAATTGACGTCAAAATCAATCGGGGCACCCCATTCACCAGGGACACTGCGGGCGTCAAGAGCTCGTAACTTCAGTTGGTATTTGCCAGCTGATAGCCGACCGTTCCAAGCGGCTTCTTTTATTTTAAAGCTAAACTTTTTAGAATCTTTTTTATTGCTTTGAAAAATTTCAAGTTCGTAGGATTTTGCATTTTCGATGGTCTCCCATTCAAAATTAACAAGCCGACGATAGGTCTCTGACAGAGCCACCTCGGACATGAATAAGAATGTAGAAATCAAAATCAAAAAACGCATGCTTAATTCACCTTAATTTTCTTTAATTTTGGTGCTAAAATATTTGACCGATCGGGAACAACAAGTGTTCTTTGTTCAGCTTCTTTTCCTGTTCGTCCAAACTGGTCGACAGCGACCAGCTTAATAAAATATTCTCCAGGTAAAAGATTTTTTAAGTTTGTCGAATTCCCTTGGTATCTTTTTTTGGCAAGCTCCTTGCCTTCTTTATTAGCCACGATAAGTTCGTATTCTTTGGCGCCATCCAGAGGCTCCCATTGAATTTCTGAACGACCATCGCTTTGGGATTTTAAAATCCCCGATAAAGGAAGAATTTTTGGTGCGGCCAAAAGGGGAAGGGCCGAAGCTTGAACCGATTTTGTATCTGAACGACCAATTGTTTCACCATTTTTATCCAGCGCCTCTACTGAGGCAATGTAGCGTCCGCCTTTTGTAAGTGGTGCTTTAAATTGAGTGTCTTTGCTTTGAAATTTTAAGGCATCGTCAGGGCTTCCCTCCGCCTCGATGATTTTCAGCTTAAAACTGGCGATTTCTTCCTGTCTGTTTTCTGGTTTCCAGCTTAATTGAAGCTCAGGCTTTTCTATAAAGTATTGGTTCAGCATTTTTTCAGGGAGTGTCCAGGCAATGCGAACAGGATCCTTTTTCTGAGGCTTCAGCAAACTAAATTTTTGAATTTTTCCTTGAACGGGCTTGTCACTGTCAGGGTAGTAAGCACTGAGGCGCCAGAAATATTCGCCTTCTTTAAGATTCGACATGTTATAAGTCTCTTCACTGGTGAGGGACTTATTGGCCAAACGCGCTTTTAAAGTACGATCGGTGGCGACTTCTAAAGTGACTCGTTCCGCCTCGTCCCCTTTTTGCCACTTCAGAGTGATGGCTGCCGGAAATTTTTCAACTGGGATTTCGGCATCAGCTAGAGGAAAAGTAATTGTTGGTGCATAGCGGGCCAGGAATTCTGTTTTAAAGATGGAGCTCTCGCCTTTGACTTCATTTGTTTTTGGATCTTTCGCAACTAATTTCCAAAAATATTTTCCAATCGTGAATTTAGCTTGAAGGTCAGTTCCACCTGGCAAGTCACTTGCAGCCCAATCTTTTAATTCTTTCCTTGAGAGTCCTGCCATTAAGGAAACTTTGTATTGGTTCGGAAAGCCTTTCCACTTGAAGGCAACAAGTTGGTTTCCGTCAGGATCAAGATAGTAAGGTTTCTGCGGAGCAGGTGAGATCACTTCGATTTTTAAACTCTCAGAAGAACCCATGGCTGTTGTGCCTTGAGTGACTTCTTTGCTTTTTCCATTTTTATCTTTGATCGTGGCTTTACCTTCTAAGACTTGCAGATCAACGCCAGTGCCTTTGCCTTTTGTTAAAGAGGCCGAGGCGCCACTCAGATCAACTTTATTTCCATTCGAATTTAAAACTAGGCCCGGAGAATTGGCTGTGTTCGTCCCATTTTTCGCATTAACAAAAACGCTACCTTCCATCAGATCTAAGGCGATTTCACCTTGTGATTTTTGTAGAATCACCAATGAATCGGGCTCTAAATCGATATATCTGCCATCTTCAAACTGAATTCTAATTTCGCCACGACTGGAAGTTCGAATGCTTTCGTTATTGTAAAGATTGTCTCCGGTTTTAAGCGCTTGCCATAACAAACGAGTGGCTGATTTTTTCTTTACTTCATCACCGACCCGGCCCACTTGTGCCAAAGGAGCTTCGCTGCTGGCGCGGTTCTTATCGGGCGCAGTGGATTTATACCAAAAATATGTTGCAGCAAAGCAAGAGCACGACAGCAATGCAGCCCAAGCTAAACGTTTCCACTGTGATCTCATATGAGACCTCCCCAGATGAAGTTATCGGTGTTTAAATCTCAATAGTTAATAGGGTTTAGGGGTCTAATGGGGTCTAGAGTTTTAAAGATGCACCCTGGACAAAGATCGGCTACCTTTTGGTATGGCCCAAGATGCTCAAGAGAAAAACTATATAACTCCCGCGGGATTAGCTGTTCTGAAAAAAGAATATACCTTCTTGCTGCATGACGAACGGCCTAAAGTCGTGGCCACGGTCACTTGGGCTGCCAGCAACGGGGATCGATCTGAAAACGCCGATTATATTTACGGAAAACGAAGGTTGCGCGAAATAGATCATAAGCTTCGGTTTTTAAGACAGCGAATAGAAGCTGCCGAGATTGTGGATCCAGCCACATTAAACTCAGATAAAATTGTTTTTGGTGCGACTGTGACGATCATTGATGAAGATGAAAAAAAGATCACTTATCAGATCGTTGGCGAAGATGAGTTTGAGATCAAACTGGGTAAAATATCGTGGAAGTCTCCGGTGGCTAAAGCCCTCTTGGGGAAACGGGTGGGCGATGAAATCGCGATCCAAAAGCCGCAAGGGATTGAACACGTTACAATTGATCAAATTCTCTATAAATAGCTTTAAAAGCGACCTCAGAAGTAAATTTTCTAACCTATTTCTGAATAATCCTAAGGAACCTAAATCCCTGTTGCAAAATGACCCCAAACTGGGCGACAACACGGGCTTGGAGGGGTCCATGTTATCTAAGATTTTCAAGGCTCAGGTTTTGTTGGTCAGTTTGGTCTTATCTTCGTTGGTCGCTCAAGCTGGGCCACATGGCCATCAGCCGGGCGATAATTACGGAAGTCGTACCCGAGGCGACTCGCGCAACGACCGTAGAAACTACAATCCTCCCTCAGAAGCAACTCACACATATGGTGAGGGCACTGATGCCACTGACGATAGCGCATTAGTCGCGGCTATGCGCAACGGTCGCACCGTTCAATTTTTAATGGCAGCAAATCTGGAAGTGATTCAACTTTTGGCAGATGATACCAGCGGGTTACAGCATCAAAAATGGATCGTTCGACTTTCTAACGGTCAAACGGTTCAAGCTGTTTACAATTCTGATATGTGTCCACGAGTTCCCGTTCGCGTTGGCGACCGAGTCGCATTGGCTGGAATGTTTCTGATGACGGGCCAGGGTGGTTTGATGCATTGGTTGCATCATGATCCTCAAGGTCATCATCCTGATGGCTTTGTTGAACTGAACGGTCAACGTTACTGCGACAAATAATTTTTCTTATTTGATAACACCTTGAAAGTTTGTGCAGTGCCAGATTGTGAAGATGCGTGAGAGCTCATCTTCTCGGTAGGTTTTAAATTCTTCTGATTCGCATCTGTCAAATTTGGCAAATTCTTTAGGATTATCTTGATACTTCTCTGTTGTTACAATCAGTGCATCCAAGCCATAGTTTTGTGACCATTCATTTAAATGCTGATGCACAATCGTGTAATGACTGCGAGTCAAACTTAGCATGTAGGTTTTCTGTTTTGTCCCCCAGTAAGTTTGCGCCGTGGTTTCATAGCGAAGGCCTGCGATAAATGGTTTTTGGCCTGATTCTGCGTGGATTTCTCGTTGCCGGCGATTGATGAAAGTCCCAAGCTCTTCCCAACCATGAAATTCATTGCTGAGATCATAGCGAACGCTCCATTCACCTTTTGGATGAAGAGTGCGATAAACTTTGGGCCAAAAGGGGTAGGCGAACGGGCTATAAATTAAAACATTTAAAAAGCTAAATAAAATAATAAAACTCCATTTTAATCGCGGGCTTTCCGGCAAGATCAGCCAGCGATGCCGATATTCTAAACCTTGCGACCACAACGCTCCAGCACCAAGGCAAAGTATCAAATAGCTAGCCCCGCTCCAATGTGGTTTATAGTCAGCCATCAGCGGTTGCGGATAAAAAACCAGCAAGCTTGGTAGCGACAAGCAAAGAATAAATCTCCAG
>JAYWDA010000041.1:0-4476 GCA_043780105.1 Pseudobdellovibrionaceae bacterium
ATTGGTCATATTGTGGTGTGAAAACAACAACTTATATTGGTACGCACTCTTGCACTACTAAAGCCTAAATGAGAGCCTACTCTTGTGTGGGCAGAAAGATTGAGATGACGAATAAGGTGCATATTCGACGGTGCCATGTTTGCGGCGAGTGCAATGAGGCTGAAAACGAGTTGGTCAAAGAGTGTTCTTATTGCGGAAAGCAGCTTCCGACATTTTTTTATTTCGATGAGGGCGTGGCCATGGGTTTAAAATCTCAGGAAGACGCTGCCAAAGAATATAAAAGTTCGGCGCTTCCTTTGCGTGAATATCCCCCTTTGACAGGCATTTCGGTCTATTGGGATAAAGAGGATGCAAGTCCTGGAAATTAAAAGACATGGAAGTGAAGAATGAAAGTTTTGTTCGAAGATATATTAAAGGCGCGAGAAAAATTAAAAACCATTATTAAAGACACCGAGGTCGAAATGTCGCACTCGGCGTCTGAAAAATGGGGCGCTGATATTTATTTTAAATATGAAAACCTTCAGCGCACGGGAAGTTTTAAAATCCGCGGTGCGTATAATAAAATTGCCAATTTATCAGAAGCCGAAAAAAAACGCGGCGTTGTCGCAAGTTCTGCCGGTAACCATGCACAAGGTGTTGCGCTGAGTGGAAAATTAGCAGGCGTAAAAACAACAATTGTTATGCCTGAAACAGCTTCACTAAATAAAATATCGGCTACCAAAGGCTACGGCGCTGAAGTCATCTTGCATGGTGAAATTTATGACGATGCTTATGCCCACGCGCGTGAATTAGAAAAATCTCAAGGGCTTACTTTTGTGCACCCTTATGAAGACCCTTTGGTGATTGCGGGGCAGGGGACCATAGGTATTGAAATCTTAGAAAAAATTCCAGATCTTGATTTGATTGCTATTCCTATTGGGGGTGGCGGCCTGATCAGTGGGATTGCGACCGCAATTAAACATTTGCGTCCACAATGTAAAATTATTGGTGTGCAATCGGCCCAAGCTCCAAGCATGAGCCAACTATTTCACAAGCAAACTATAACGGCGCAGGCGAAAAGAATTTCTACTATTGCCGACGGCATTGCGATCAAAAATCCAAGCCCTGCGATGTACGAAAATTTTATTTCAAAATTAGTCGATGATGTTGTCACTGTAACCGATGATGAAATTGCCGAAGCCATTGTCTATTTATTAGAGCGTGCAAAAACGGTCACTGAAGGCTCGGGTGCTGCCGCTATGGCCGCCATGATGAATCGAAAATTTCCCTTACTAAAGAAAAATTGCATTCTTTTGTGCGGCGGAAATATTGATCTTAATATTATTGCTAAAGTGATTGAGCGGGGCCAGATACAGCGGGGTCGATTGGCTCAGATTTCAGTGGTGGTGGATGACCTACCAGGAAATTTAAATCGGTTAACGAAAGCGATTGCTGATGAAAAGGCCAATGTCCTAGAAGTGCATCACGACCGCGTTGGACAAGGATTGTATTTACGGGAAACAAGAATTGATTTTAATCTGGAAACCACCAGCCGCGAGCACGTGGAAAAAATTAAAGAGGCTTTACGAAAAGCTGGTGGCCGAATTTTAGAGTAGCCCGCCTCCGCTGCCCGAGCCTAAGGTAATTTTTTGCCCAGCTTCAACCCATTGAAGGCCTGCCGATGGGTTCAAGGATAAAGCTTCGTCAGACCCAATCAATATTTCGACTTTATCCGGAGAGCTTTGGTTCTTTTGAACGGGAAAACGATGCTTTGTGAGTTCTGAAAGCCAATAAATTTCACCGCGCTTCAGGAATTCAATATTGTGAATAAGGCCTCGGCCACCAGAGGCTTTGCCTTTTCCCTGACTTGAATTTCGCAAATCCATCCGGTGAAAACGCAAAGGCCAATTATTTTCTGAATGTTCGGCCGAAAAATAAACTCGTTCATTAAAAGGGTCAAGGCCGCAGGGACCGTCGCCTTCAGCCAAAGCCCCAAAGCCATTAGGAACAAATAATTCAAAATGCTTTTTATCAGGAAATTGAAATTGAACATAAAGACCACAGTAATTCGTCACGCCTCTGATGGGCTTAGAATTAATTTTTGTTAAAGCCGTTTCAAGCAAAGTTCCCAGCACGCGAGGACCCAACTTATAACCCCGCGCTGTCGGTGAAGGAAACTTTGAACTTAAACAAGAGGTCGTTGGTTGGCTGACTTGAAAAACGGAAAAAAGTCCTTCATTCAAAAGTGGAGTCAGGCCTGTGTACTGTGAAATAAAATACTGACAAGAGCCTGTCAGAGCCGACGGTGGTAAGAAAAATTCCTTGCCGGGTGTCGTTCCGACAAAATCAAGGCGCACACCAAGATCACTCATTTCTAAATTTAATTTGATCAGTTCGCCGGTATCAAGAATTACCTCAAGACGGCTTTCGCCCCAAGGCTTATCTTTTAAATGCATCAGGACGGTCAATCTAGTTTCTTCGATGAACGCCTGCAAGAATTTGGGAGACAACCAAGATTTCGGAATGACCTCAAACCTTTTTAAAACATGGCAAGCTTTGGCAACTTGTTTTTCAATAATGTCTCTTAATCCCGCAGGGGCCACGGGTGATGAACACATCGCTTCCAAGATCGCTATTTGAATCACGCCACCAGGAGCAATCGGCGTGAGCGGCACTTTGAATGGATTTTTTCCAGGATAAATAATATCTTTAAAATCAGTCGGCGTCGAAAACCGCTGCCCTAAATAAATTCCAGCCTTGTTATCCACAGGTTTTTGCAGACAAGTGATAAAGCTAAAAACAGAAAAGTCATTCCCCCCGGCATAGGGATCATTAAACATCAGGATATCGCCCTGATTCATCGGAAAATATTTTAAAGCCCAGCGAAATGCTTCACTCCAGGTGCCAGGATCAAACGCACAGGAATTTTTCATATACAATGTTTGGCCACGATGATCGCAAAGGGCTGCGTTGTCTAAAGTTTGAGTGATATTTTTAAAAGCTTGTTGAAGCTGGCCGTAGTTGCTCATATTTCCAGTCCCATTCCTAGGCGAGCGGCCATTTCAGCTGTCGACTTTGGATGTTTGACGCCCTTAAAATAGGAGGCCATCAATTCAGCCCAAAATCCATAGAAATGGAGAGGTCCCACGGTTGAATCAATTTCAAAAGACAGTCTTTGCACAAACTGATCTCGCATCTGAGTTTGCAAAGCTGTTTCTCCGACATGGTTTTTTGAATTCTTTGAAAGGGCCGATAAGCCAGAACGTATTTTTGATTGCGCGGTGGCTGCTAACCAATCTTTTAAGTCGGCCCGCTGAATCAGCTCTTCAAAGTACAGATCAAAGACAGTTAATTTTTGTCCACGACCCAGCGCCACGGGCCCGGGTTCATAGCCTTCAGGCGTAGGAGAGAAATCAAGTTCGCCCCAAAGATTCATTTGTAAAGACTGCGTTGGCTGAGAAGCGAACACTCGTTTTTCACATTGAGGCCGATACAGGCGCCCCCAAGGGCTTTGCCAGAAAAAAGAATTTTTCTTAGGTGAAATCTGCTGAAAAGTCTCAAGCCCCAAATAAACTATATTTTCGTGCGGAACAAAGCTCCAAAGATGATCAAGGCTAGCTAAAGCTTCGACCGCATCTTTGCTTTCATCCAGTGGTAAAAATCCCTTGCTGGATAAAACAAAAATTTCTGGCGTATGGTCTTCGCTTTGAACGGCTGTCAAAAGATCCTGACGATAATCTTCCCAAGTTCCATTCAAAGCCGCACTTAAAGAAAGCCTGCGATTTTTTTCCAAACTAAAATCAGAATCATAATCGGCGGAGTGAACTTCGAAACCATTTTCAATCAGAATATTTTTAGCGGCCGTTAAATGCGCTGGATTTTTTTGCGAATGAAGGAAGTGGATGCAAACTCTTTTAACATCCATCAATTTCATTTTGGCTGCGATCGAAGAAATAAAAGTTCCATCCATGGCTTGTAAAATTTCACCATCCGCAGAAATTCTTTCTTTAATTCCAAAAACTAAATCTTGCGATTGAACCGACGGCAATCTGACAGGCACCATGGAATTAAAAGTAATTTGTGAAAGCCAGCCCTGATTCTCCCAACCTTCGGTGATTAAATGAGCCGTGCTGCCGCCTAATCTAAAAGGCGCCATTTTTTCAAGCAGATTTGAGACAAAAAAAACTTTTTCAATTTTATGAGCCAAAGGATTCAAAGATAATTGCGCTTGAACAAATTTTTGCAAACCAGATTTTAAAGACAGCCGAGGCATATAGATGCGTTGAGAGGCTAAAATTTGATGGGACCGACTGTCCAACAGGCTGAATTCAGCAAAAGAAACACCGACATGAAGCCCTAGAATCGCCATATAACTAAGAGTTCCTTGCTTGCACCGAGAATTAAAGTTAGATCCTATTCTTCATGCTTTTTGTTGCAAAGTAAAGTGGAGGCTGCGTTTGAAGATTTCTCAGGAAATTTTAGATTTAGTTCCCTACA
>JAYWDA010000042.1:0-4412 GCA_043780105.1 Pseudobdellovibrionaceae bacterium
CTTTGCAGCAAGGTCTGAAGATCAGCTAAAGCCTGACAAGGGTGATGCGAGTCTGACAAACCATTGATCACAGGAATTTTAGATTTTGAAACCATTCGTTCTAAGGTTTCATGTTTAAAAGTTCTTAGCATCACGCCGTGAACCATGCCTTGCAGCACGCGGATTTCATCTTCAGGGTCTTCGTTCTTTTTCTGACTGCTTGAAAGTTCGATCGAAGTTCCGCCTAATTCTTGAACGCCCACAGTAAAACTTAACCGAGTTCTTAAAGAGGGCTTTTCAAAAATCAGCGCAATTGATTTATTATTCAGAACATTTTGCTTCTCTTGACCCCGAGTCTTTTTTAAAAACTCGGCCGTCTTCAAAAGCTCTAACACTTCTGCTTTAGATAACTCTTCGCCTGTTAAAAAGTGCTCGGCCTTAAACTGCAACATGGGAAACGGCCTCAGCCTTATTAAACGGAACGTACTGGTACACATCATCTTCTTCAGGCATGCACCAAGTTCCGACGTAATCACTCCACAGACCGTTCAAAGAATCGCGCGCGTTCATCACGCGAACAGCTTTTACGCCCTGCTGAAGTGCGTGCAAAATGGTCAGTGTTTTTGTGTACATTCCACCCGTAACAACTTCATCTTCAACCATGTGTTCTAAGGTGTGCTGGCTCATTTGGCTGACCAATTGTTTTTGTGTATTCCAAATGCCATTTTGATCCGTTAGAAACACCAAGTACTCAGCCTTTAAAGCCGTTGCTAAGTGAGTCGCCGCCCAATCTGCATTGATATTATAAGCTTCACCGTTTTCGCCCACGCCAATCGGTGCAATCACAGGAATCGGAGAATTTGGTTGTGATAATAATCCTTCAATCCACTTCACTGCAACTTCTTGAATAGAGCCCACTTGGCCTAATTCTTCAGAAGCTTGTTTGCACAATAGAGTTTTTCCATCAGCGCCAGAAAATCCAACCGCCGGAAGTCCTTGTGAACCTAAATGACGGATTAGCTTACGATTGATATCGCCGCACAATACGCCTTCGATGACGTCCATCATATCCGGAGTTGTGACTCGCTGGCCTTTAATAAAATTCCATTCAATTCCTCGACGAGTGAGCTCTGCATTGATGGCTGGACCGCCGCCGTGAACAAGAATGACTTGATAGCCGTATTTACGATATTGCTTTAAAGCTTCAGTCACAACGTGAAGGACTTTTTCGTCCTGTAAAGATGCGCCACCCAACTTGATTAATACACGTGATGATTTCATGAGTACTCCGTATTGATCTCTACATATTTTTTTGAAAGATCGCAGCCCCAAGCCGTTGCTGTTTCAACGCCGGACTTCAGATCAATCAAGATATGAATTTTTGGTTGTTTTAAAAGTCCTCGAACGTGTTCGCGATTGAATTCGATCGGGGCACCATTTTCAAAAAGCAATTCACCTTGGATTCGTAAATCCATTTTATTTAAAGACGCCGCCGGAACTTTTTCCGCCCCAAGGCGCGCTAAAATTCGACCCCAATTTGGATCTTCACCGTGCATCGCCGTTTTAATCAGCGGACTTAAGGTTACGCCTCGAGCGGCTTGGCGAGCCAGTTCCATATTTGGAGCATTCACAAGCTCTACCTCTAAAAGTTTGCTAGCACCCTCGCCGTCTGCGGCAATGGATTGCGCAAGGACTTTAGAAACATTTAAAAGCTCTGCTTTAAAAGCTTTAAAATCAGCGTCAGTTTTTAGCTCAACGTTGGTTGCGCCACTGGCCATCATAAAAACACAATCGTTAGTCGATGAATCACCGTCGACACTGATCATGTTAAAAGTTAGGTCTGTGGTTTCTTTTAAGAGCGACTGACACAAAGCTGGAGTTAACTTTAAATCTGTTAATAAGTAGCCAAGCATCGTTGCCATATTCGGATGAATCATCCCAGAACCTTTGCAGATGCCTGTGATGCGAACTTCACCTTGCGATAATTTCACTGTTGTCATGACAGTTTTTGGAACAAGGTCAGTGGTTAAAATCGCTAAAGCAAAATTTTCAGCAACATCTGTTGCACGCTCAACCAGTTCAGGAATTGACGCTGTGATTTTTTCGATCGCCAAATGCTGACCGATCACACCTGTGCTAGCCGTTAAAACTTGGTTTGCTTGAATTCCTAATTCTTGTGCGATGGCCGCTGCCATCAGATCATTATTTTTTGTGCCTAAAGCCCCGGTTGCAGCATTTGCTTGTCCAGAGTTTGTTACGATCGCTCTGACTTTGTCAGAGGGAAGAATTGTTTGGCAGTGTAAAACAGGCGCCGCTTTTAATTCATTCAACGTAAATACGCCGGCCGCGACACAGTCTTTTTCTGAATAGATCAAACCGATATCAGGACGATAACGTCGAACGCCACAGTTCACACCGCTGGCTAAAAAACCTAAAGGAAGTACTGTTCTATGCAGTCCAGGGCCTAAAGTCATTTTTTCTATCTCTCCACATTTGTTGGGGTTACCAGAGCATACTGCAAAGGCAAATCTAGAAAACGGTTGAGGTTTTCTACAGCTTGGCTTGCAGCCCCCTTCAAAAGATTGTCGATCACAGAAAATACATAAAGCTTTTGGCCGACCAGTTGATATGAAATATGAGTGTACGGAGTTCCAACAACTTTTGTCAGACTCGCAAGCTTTGGAAGCTCGCGACCAAATCTAACAAGGCTGTAGTCTGCGTACTCTTCAGCAAAAGCATTTTCTATGACGTTTAAGTCTGTCGTTTTCGCTGTGGCATAGATCCCAGCAATGATTCCTCGTTTCACCGGCAGTAAATGAGTAGAAAAATGCGGGTCAATAGTGATCCCAGAAAACATCTCTATGGCTTCTTGAATTTCTGGCATGTGCTGATGCTGACCGACTTTATAAGGAAGGCAATTTTCGCTGGCCTCAGAAAATAATAAATTTTCGGAAGCTTTTCGTCCAGCGCCTGTGGTTCCCGATTTTGCATCGATCACGATATTATTAGTCTCAATTAAATTTCTTTTTAACAGCGGGATAAGAGCCATGCTGACGGCCGTTGCGTAACAGCCCGGATTTGCAATCAGTTGATTTTGTTTTTTTAAAGGGCCTGCATATGGCATCAAACCATAATTGGCCGAAGCTAAGTGCGCGGGCTCTGTATGATTAAAGTTGTACCATTTATTGTAGTCATTATTTTTCAATCGAAAAGCGCCGCTTAAATCAATCACGGTTTTTCCAGCCGCTAAAATAGATGGTGCTAATTTTAAAGAAACTTCGGCCGGCGTTGCTAAGAAAACAACGTCTGTTAAATTCGACATTAATTGATCATCTGAAAGACATATGACTTTCTCGGCCCCTGAATCCAGTAAGTCATCAGTCAGAGAAAATTGTTTAGTTGCAAAACAATGAGTTAAAGAAACCGCCGGATGCCTTAAAAGTAGGCGGCTCAACTCCAACCCAGAGTATCCCCTAGCTCCCACGATGGAGGTGGTGATTTTACTTGCTGTGTTATCTGCCGTCTTTTTATGCATCATTTGTGCATAATTAGGCCTATTAAAGCTTATGTCAATTTTAAATTGCATTATTTTGAGTTCCTGTGCATAAATATCCAACAATATGCATCGAAAAAGGTGGCTTGGCTAAAGCGAGCCTAAAAATGGTCCTCTGAACGAAAGGTTTTCTGCAATGAAAGACACTCAAAAAAAGGTTCTCCTGGTCTACAGTGGTGGTCTAGATACTTCCGTTTGCATTCCCCTCATGCGCGAAGAATATGGCTATAAAGAAGTCGTCACAGTCACTGTCGATGTGGGTCAAGACCCGGCAGATATTCAACAGGCGGCTGAAAAAGCAAAAATTTTAAAAACTGAACACTACACGGCTGACGCCAAAGAAGAATTTACAGAAAAATATTGTTGGCCTGCTGTTCAAGCCAACGGCGACTACCAGGGCTACCCGATGTCGACATCCATTGCGCGTCCTTTAATTGCAGCGGTTGCGGTTGAGTACGCAAAAAAATTAGGGATCACTTGCTTTGCCCACGGCTGCACCGGTAAAGGCAACGATCAGTACCGGATCGAGTACGGCATTCGTAGCATGATGCCCGAAGCTGTGATTCACGCTCCTGTTCGCGAGCGAAACATGACCAGAACTTGGGAAATTGAATACGCCAAAGAAAAAAATATTCCTATTCAGCAGTCTTTAAATAAAATCTGGTCCATTGATGAGAATCTTTGGGGGCGGTCTATTGAAGGTGGCAGGTTGGAAGAACCTGATTTTGCTCCGCCTGAAGAAATTTTTCAGTGGACCAAATCCATTGAAAATTCAGACGCAAAAGCCACCACTGTGAAAATTGGTTTTAAAAATGGTGTGCCCGTTACGATCAACGGCGAAAAAGCAACGCCGGCTCAATTAGTTTTAAAAATGAACACG
>JAYWDA010000043.1:0-4289 GCA_043780105.1 Pseudobdellovibrionaceae bacterium
CAGAAAGCAGTCTGCGGCCACTTAAAACCATCGGCAAATAACCAACAGCCATATTAGCTTTGCGCGCGAGGCTTCGAAGGCTGAAATTTGATTCATGAATTTTCATATATTTTAGCCAATCCTTTAGAAATATAAAATAATTATGATATTTTTCAATCTGCGGTCGGGACTCTTGTTTTGTGTCGTCTCTTTTTCTCATCGCAGTCTCGCATTGTGAATTAGAGGGAGCCGGCTTTTGCCAGCTCCCGGTTCTTTTTATATTAGATTGTTTGGTGAACTTCGCTTTCAGTAGCGTCAAGTTCGCCGCTGTGATTAGCATCTTGGCCCATTTGAGTTTTTAGCTCAAGGCCGCGACGGATGCAGGTATAGATATCAGCTGCCGACGCGTCGATCAGTGGGCATGGATTTGCTGCTGGCACTCGGTTCGCCTGAGTGATAGCCATGTTCGCGTTGATGGCAGCCAAATTTATTTTGCTGAAAATATCAGCTAAACGGACCGAAATCAGAATATCGCTACTGCCATCAAGTGGAAGTCCCTTAGGGCCTGCGATAATAATCTGAGCTCCGTCAGTGCTTGTGTAGGAAAAGCTAAAGCCATTCACTGCGCCGTTCAGGTAAATGCTATTGCCGACCAATTGCGCTGGAACGCCTGCAGGAACTGTCGCACCGGCATGAAGGACGAATTCAATTCGGCGATAGTTTCCGGCTGGAAGGCTTTGGGTGTCAATCGGACTTGGCATCGTTGATAAGAGGTCGACAAAATAAGGGCCAACGAATTTCACAGAGTTATCTTCTCCAGTAACGGCGGTTTCGGCTTGTTTAAATTTAACCGTTTTTACAGCAACCCAGGCTTGGCTTAAAGTGATGGCAGCAGAACTTGAATCCCGCAGCAAAGCCGGCACAAAGGCAACAGCTTTTGTTAAAAGCAGACTCATAAATGAAGGCTTGTTGTACGCAACGCCAGGAGCTTTTGCAGAGCTAGTAAACACAACAGGTGTTGAGACCATAGGAACAGATGAGGTCAGCTCGGCAGGTATTTTTGCGCATGAAGATAAAGCGATTAAAACCCCAATTTTAAAAACGATTTTATTAGTTATATGTTTCATAAAACCTCCTTGGTTTTGGTTTCATCGATCATTCTGAAAAACTCTGAACGTGTTTGATCGAAGTACTATTACAGTTTAGGCGGCCTTATAAATAAATGATACAAAAATCACAAATGTGATCAGTAAAAATGTATAAAATATTAAAAAATGTAATCAAAATAGTATGTTAGGTGATGTCTAAATATGAGATAAAGTTATACTAATCTTATTTTGTGATCATTAAGAAAGGGTATTTTTCTCATTGTGAATCACTTTTATAGAAGGGGAGTTAGCTTCACGAAGTGGGTGCCCCGAACATCCCCTAATAAATGAATCTTCAAGACACCAGCACAAATTTTTTCAGCTTCCGTTAAAACATTCCATCGATGCTCAGGCAGATCCCTTAACAACATATACGAAGTGCCAGAAATTTTAAGGGCATGACCGATTCCTAATAAAAGATTCTTTAAATCTGAGTCGATAAAAAATCGGCAACGGTTTTTAAATTCAGAAGGTGAAAGCTTCCCCTGCCAAGTAAAAAAATAAGGAGGATTGCTAACAATCAAATCGTAATGATTTTTAAATTCTGGAGTTAATAGATCATTGTAATTTCGATGAACGAAATTAAATTCAGTTTCAAGCGGGCCCATTCTTTTTTGATTCTCTAAAAAATGAGGTCGGTATTGATCTTGTATTTCTAAAAAATCAAATTGGCCGGGTAGTGTTTGCTCGGCCTGCCGGCGATGAAATAAAAAATCCATTCCCACAATTCCCGAGCCTGAACAGATGTCTAAGGCACGGGTGTCTTTTAAGTTCACATTCGACATCTGCTCAAAGATTCGACGCGATAAAAAGACCGAATCGTGCGAGAAATGGTACTCTTCAGGCTGCGAGTAATTAAATGTGTAATGAGGATTGATCGAAGACATCCGCCATTCTTAGCGAAAAGTTAGAACAGGATCAACCCCATAAACTACAAAGTCGTCATTCTTGGGTCTTTTATCGGCCGGGAGCCGTGGAGTCGACCGGAGTCTCCGTGCGAGAACTGGGCTTGAGAGGATTTAAGGAATCCTTTCGCCCAACAGCCAAACTAAAAAAGGCAACGATAAGGACTGCTAAGACCAGCGCAATAAATAGAGTCCTAGCAAATCTTTTCTCACTAATAGGGTCATGTCCTGTTGTCACTTCAGCTATTGTCATAAGTCCTCCAATCTCTCAATATTAGCCCAGCCCCGCATTCGATAGGAAACAGAATGTCACTTCAAGGGCAATGGTGACAGAGACTTCATATTTAAACCCAAGCTAAGCTCTCATCTTCAGTAATTTTTTACCACCGTAGCGGATGTAAGCCTGACTCTTTCGAATATTTAAATTTATTATGCTGAGAGCAAAGAATTCGAAGATTGTCCGGAGAGTTACCACCTCCTGCCCAAATAGCCTGAATATGATCAATCTCCAAAAACCGACGGCTCCCACAGATTTTCTTTGTGAGTGAATCTTTGAATTGGCAGCACTGGTCTTGAGCAAAAATAGTTTTTCGAAGATTCGGTTTGATCGCCGTGCGAGCGGCTGGAAATTTTGATCCAGGGCTTAAGCCAGGATCACTAAAAATTTGGCTTTGCGTTTTATTTTCAATGTTTTTTAAGTTTGGGTTTGGTCTCTTAATCTCGATGCGACGTTGAATTTCTTTTTCAGCTAACGCAGTGATGACGTCAGCCCATCTGTGATCTGGCAAAGCATGCGACATAAGATCGGATGCTTTTTCTAGAATGGCAATTTGTTCTTTTGAAAAAGCAATCGTTAATGTAACGGATTCGTCTTGGTGAATTCTTTCTTTTTCTTCCGCGATAACTGGCAAATTTAGTTCTTTAGCTAAAATGAGCTCAGTTTGATTTTGGGTCGTGTTTTCGATTTTCTTTAATAGCTCGCGCTTTTCTTCCACAGAGACTTTGCGGGACTCTTGCTTTTGCGTGATTCGAATGGCTTGTTGAACTTGCGAAAGCTGCGATAAATTCAGCGATCCTCCTTCAATCCTAATAGCGATTTCTGGAACTTCTCGCAAAAGCCTTGCTGATTCAATTCTTCGAACGGCTGCTGAGGGGCTGTAGCCAAACGCTTTAACCAAATAGTCAAACAAACTTGAGTAAGCTCGTTCTAGATAAATCTTTCTTAAATCAATTTCAGAAATACATTCTAAAACCAAATGGGTAATTTTCCGTTCTGTCTGAACAAGTTTGTCAAATCGATTCATCAATTCTGTATTTGAAAGATGACGTAAATCCATTTCATACCTCCGCTACGGTTGTGAGCTTTTAATTCCCAAACATATAGCATGGGTTTTAAAAGTGGATTTTGATCAAATTTTGATTGAACTAAGTTCATTGGATTGCCTTTAAAAATTAATCTATAAAGCTTTTAAAGGCCCACCATTGGATGGATTTATTTAAAAAGTGGTGGACCGTAACTCAAAATGAATAACCGTAGGGCAAGGCATTTAAAAAACTAAAAACACTGTCAAACAATTTGAGTGATTATAAAAAATTAAGTTATTATTTGATCTGCGTTATCGTTTTTAAAATGACTAAACCAAGGCAAAAGGTGACTGGCTAGAACTTCTACAGGAAAAATATTCATAGCCATTCAGCCCTAAGAAACCATGAACTCCATTCTATCAACCAGACACAGCTTATCCCATAACGGCATGAACTTTGTAACTGATACGACCTTTAACCTAATACGTGAGGTCTTTATGAAAAAAATGTTATTGCTTGGTTTGTCGACTTTAGTTTCTTTGAATGTGTTTTCTAAAAGCGAACATGTTGAAAAAATTAAAACTATTTTGGCTGCAGCCAGTGCGCCAAAAGAAGAGATCATCTTTGAAGAGTTTATTATGGAAAATTTATTAGCTGGAACTCGTGCTGAAAAAGAAGAAGTCACAAAGCTCATCTAATAGTTAGGTATCCCTTTGAAAAAAGCGTTTAAAATCCTCGGCATGACTGCCAGTCTGATGTTTGTCATCATCTTTTTCGGAGGGATTATTGCCCTTTGGAAAATGCCTTCGGCCGCCGATTTGGGACGAGTGATTTCGCGAAATAATAAGGCTGGTGCGCCTTCGCACCCCACTGAAATTACTTCGGTACCACAAACTGACCAACAGATCGAAGATTCGGTAGGAAAAGCCAAAGATGTAGCCGTCCCCGCGAA
>JAYWDA010000044.1:0-4800 GCA_043780105.1 Pseudobdellovibrionaceae bacterium
TTTTCGAAAAAAGTTTTTGGCAGAAAGTGTTCATAGTCTTCGCCTTAGTCTGCAAGCTTTGGGCGCTGATCTGATTTGTGCTGTGGGTGATCCCGTGGACACTGTATTAGCAGTTTGTGAAAAGCTTAATATCCAGCAAGTTTTTTATATCCGCCTGGCTGCCTTCGATGAACACCAACAAGAAGTGGAACTTGAAAAGCGACTTGAATCGACGGGACGAACCGCTTTTTCATTTGAAACACAGACTTTATTTTGCCCTTCAGATTTGGACTCGTTCAACCCGAATGCGGTGATGGGCTTTACAAAATTCAGAAAAATTGTTGAACAGTCATGGCCCATCCGCGCGCCACTGAAGCCGATCACACAGATTGCAAATGCACTTCCGATCGCTGGCTTAAGTGAAATTTCGAGGTGGGATTACCAACAAGCATTGCAGCAGCCCAGCCCATCGCGAGGAATTTCAATGGCCGGCGGCGAATCCGTCGCACTCAAACGACTGAGTGATTATTTTTGGCGCGGCGATCACTTACGCGTCTACAAAACAACACGGAATGGTTTGATCGAACTTGATGACTCATCAAAATTTTCACCAGCCCTTGCCTTGGGTTGCGTATCGGCGCGGCGAATTCATAGCGAGGTCCGTCGCTATGAACGTGAAAAAATATCCAACGAATCCACGCTTTGGTTTTTATATGAACTTTTGTGGCGCGATCATTTTTATTTTCAGGCCCTTCGGCGCGGACGACGCTTGTTTAGCGATTCCCCTTCTTCAACCAAAGGTTTTATAAATCAAGAAACACAGATATTAGCTTTTGAAAAGTGGCGAACAGCGCGAACTAAACAGCCCTTTGTCGATGCGGGCCTGCGCGAACTTAATCACACGGGCTGGCTTTCAAATCGTATGCGTCAAAATGTCGCAAGCTATTTGGTTCACAATCTAGGTGTCGATTGGAAAATGGGGGCCCGCTGGTTTGAAACTTGCCTGATTGATTACGATCCTTGCAGTAACTGGGGAAATTGGGCCTACATCGCAGGAGCTGGCAAAGAAAATACTCCGCACATCTTCGACGTTGAACAGCAGGCGCAAGCTTATGATAGTGATCTTAGTTATCGCAGCTATTGGTCGACTGTTATCTAACACCGGACTCCAGCCTAGGATGATCGATTCGACTTATGAAAAAATCTCCTGGACCTCATTTAATACTTCGCTCCACTATGGGGAAACCTGTAAGCTTAAGAAGTGTCCGACCTATTTTAAGAAGGAGTTTTAAATATGAAATACATGAGCCTCTTATTGCTTGTTTTTGCATTCGTTGTTTCTGGTGAAAAGGCCGCGCAAGCCGGCCTGTTGATTGAACCTTACGGTGGGTATGCTTCTGGATCTCTTTCAAACACTCAAAAAGCAACTCCCTTCGTTGCCGGCGAAGGAACTTTTGCAGGAAGTGTTGTCGGGGGCCGTCTAGGTGTTTCGTTTTTAGGGCTTTGGCTGGCAGGTGATTATATGTCGCTAGCTCCAGGCGTGGCGATCACTAAGCCATCAGGAACAGCCGGTCTAACAATGGCCAGTCGATATGCTTTTGTGGACGCAGGTTATGATTTTCCATTTTTACTTCGTGTCTGGGGCGGATACGGGGTTTCTAATTATTTAAGACTGACTTATGCCGATACGACAGGTTCATATGAAGATATTGCAACTGGTGGAACTGCTGCTAAATTCGGAGTAGGCTTTACGTTTCTTATGTTCTGTTCCCTGAATGTTGAATATATCAGTCCGTCTTTTAAGACCATCAACAATAATAAAAATGGGGTCAGCTTATTCAACGGTGACGTCGACGCGCGATACAGCAATTACAACGCGCCTTTCACAATCGTGACCTTAAGTTTTCCGCTGAACCTTTTATAAAGGTATTTTAAGCGTTGTCGAACGCAGCTTTCAATTTTTTGAGGTCGAGCTTTTTCATCTTCCACATCTCGACCATCATCGCTTCTTTTTTCGCTTTATTTTTAGTTGTGTTCCACTTATCAAAGTCCGCGGGGGCAATCTGCCAACGGACTCCATATTTATCGATCAACCAACCACATTGGACAGCTTGACCACCGCCAGCCGTAAGTTTTTTCCAATAGCTGTCAATCTCAGCTTGAGTTTTGCAAGGCACCACAAACGAAATAGAATTATTGAATGGTATTTCCATATATCCATTGAGCAGCATCAGTTTCTGTCCCAAAATTGTAAGGTGGGCCGTCAGGACAGAGCCTTCTTTAACTCCCATAGGGTTCTTACCCCAGTAAGAAAACTTGCCGACTTTGGTGCCTTTAAAAACAGATTTATAAAACTTTACCATTTCGGCGGCACTTTGATTGGACCAGATGCAGGCATAGGCTTTTTGCATTTTGTGGACCTCCTAGATTTGCCACATTGATATATTTATCCTACTTTTGGAAGTCGACTTTTCTTTTTATGCGATTGTTGCGCGTACCATAAATCGTAGTTAGCTTGAAGATTCATCCACATTTCAGCCGATGTTCCAAAAACATCTGCCAAGGATAAGGCAGCTTCAGGCGAAACTCCACGCTTTTCCGCAATGATCTCATTCACTTTTGCATGAGTCCATCCAAGGTGCTTTGCCAGTGCCGACTGAGTCAAGCCCATCGGATCCAGAAATTCTTTTTGCAAAATTTCACCTGGATGCGTAGGCGGCCTTTTTTTTGGTAACATGCTCTGCCCCTTCTAGTGATAATCAATAATTTGAACCTTATCCGCATCGCCATTAAGCCACTTAAAGATAATTCGCCACTGGTCATTGATACGAACGCTATAAAAACCTGCGTAGTTTCCTTTAAGTGCTTCTAATCGATTTCCTGGCGGAATTCGCAAGTCATCAAGGATGGTTGCCGCATTAATTAAATCCATCAGCCGCCTTGGAGCTTTCTCCATCAAAGATATCCTGAGTGGTCGCACCCGTGATACTTATTATCACTATACGATATTACCGTAATTCGATATATTTTCAAGCTTTAAATTGATGAAATAATCTGCCAATGGCTGTGGACCTTCAGAATAATATTTTAAATAAAGCTGTTCGCCCCAGGGCGCGTTGATCCAGTGAACTACGCGGTTCGGATCCGTGATTAAATTCATATTATCTTCAATTTGAAACCAAGTTTTCGCGAGACCAAGAACAGTGCCTAATGTGCTATAAGGATAATCCTCTGCTTTAAACGCCAGCCCCGCGGTCAGAGGGTTTTGGTAAATATACTTATACGTATTGGTGTAAGAGGCTTTGCTACTTATCTGAACCACTTGCGGTGCTGGCCCAAGAACAAAATTCCGGCTGGCGGCTTCCAAATGAAAAAAGAAATTGATCCGCTCATGGAACAACCTAAAGACCGATTGATCTTCCGGGCCGTTATTTTGGCAAAGCCAATGATAGTGATTCCCCATTAATACAAATGCGCGTGTCTTTAGTTTGTGGTCTTTTTGAAGCTCATTTATAACTTTGCAAAAAATTCTCCAGGCCGTTCGCTGATTTTCGCAAGGCCATCGCTTCAGAGCCGTTTTTCCGATGACATGGAAGGTGTTGATGGGGGATTTGTTGTTCATGCAAGAATTGGTCTGCAATATTACCTGAGTGCTCAGGTTGAAGGTAGGCATCGAAGGCAGCTTTTGTTCTCCGATTGCCGTCAAGGTTGGCATCCAGCTAGATTTGAAAACCGCTTTTCAATTCGATGTAGGGAAGTGTGGGGATACGACTTCTCTAGATTTTAGTAACGCAATAAAAATGCCAATCTTTATCCTGTTAGCTTTCTTCAGTATACCTTTTAAAATTATTTAGAATCGATTGCCAGCCCTGTTTCTGCATCTCGATGGGATTTTGCATTTCAGCCGCGAAAATTGTTGTGACTTTAGTTGTATCACCCAGCGACTCAAAACTGGTGGTGACCGTTCGTCCATCAGGCATCGTAAAGGTCAATTTTTTTTGAGGAATGACTTCATCATAAATACCTTCCAAATCAAATCCGAAGCTTCCGTCTTTTGCTTCCATTCGGGCGCTATATTTGCCTCCGACCTTAAGATCGTTCGAAGCTGAGGGACAATGCCATTCTGGGATCGCGAAATTCCATTTTGTAATGTGCTTAGGCTCTGTCCAATAAGCCCAGACTTTTGGAAGCGCTGATTTGATGGATGCTTCAATTTGAATTTTTGTGTTCATTCGTCCTCCTGTATTTCATGGTAGCTGGACTTAAACTTGTTACAAAACCGTCATCTTTAAACTTCTATCCATTTCTGTATCGTTGCAATGCGTGATTGTACTTTTGCACCGTACAACGTAAAAAAACCTATCTGGGAGGAACTTTTATGATTGAAATTTTGCTCATCGTTCTTTTAGTCATTGTTATCGTTAAAGTCATATAAAGTCATTGCAGTCCAGTGCAGCTAACGGTTCGAGGTCTTAGTAAGGTTTACGGGCCGAATAGAGGGCTTTTTCCCTGCAGTTTTGACGTCAAGGTCGGCGAGCTTGTGGCCATCGTTGGGCACAATGGAGCCGGAAAATCGACTTTATTGAAAATTCTTTCGAACTGGATTCAGCCAGACACCGGCGAGATCTTGGTTAACGGGCTCAATCTTAAAAATAGGCAAGCCGTCGTTAAAACCATTGGCTTTGTGCCGGAAATACCAAACCTTTTTGATTTTTTTTCAGTCGAATACAATCTTAAATTCTTTGCCCGTCTTTTTGGATCGCCACTTTCCCGCGTCGATGAAATTCTAACGGAATTTAATCTGATGTCGTTTAAAAAAAC
>JAYWDA010000045.1:0-5128 GCA_043780105.1 Pseudobdellovibrionaceae bacterium
TTTCCGCAATCAACTAAAGACGGGCGCGGGCGTTTAATTGCGGGCGCGGCAATTGGCGTCAGCGGCGAAGCTCGCGAGCGAGCTGAGGCTTTAGTGGCAGCTCAGGTTGATGTTCTTTGTATTGATACGGCTCATGGCCATTCAAAAAATGTTTTAACTATCGTTAAAGACCTTCGCGCTAAATTTAAAGATACGATTATTGTAGCGGGCAATGTTGTGACGGCAGACGGCACTGAAGCCTTAATTGCTGCAGGGGCGGATGTCGTAAAAATCGGAGTGGGTCCTGGCAGCATTTGCACAACTCGCGTGGTAGCAGGTGTTGGAATGCCGCAAATTTCTGCGGTGATTGAATGTTCAGAGATCGCTCGAAGAAAAGGAAAAACAATTATTGCTGATGGTGGCATTAAATTTTCTGGCGATATTACAAAAGCACTGGCTCTGGGTGCCAACGTTGTCATGATTGGAAACTTACTTGCAGGGGCTGAAGAGTCGCCCGGTGAAACGATCTTGTATCAAGGACGCACTTACAAAGTTTATCGCGGCATGGGATCTTTAGGTGCGATGAGCAAGGGCTCAAAAGATCGATATGGCCAAGCCGATGTGGCTGAAGAAGATAAGCTTGTGCCTGAAGGCATCGAAGGCAAAGTTCCTTACAAAGGAAACGCCAGTGGAATTATCCATCAACTGGTCGGTGGATTAAAATCGGGCATGGGTTATGTCGGTGCAAAAACTGTCGAAGAGCTGCAAGCAAAAGCTAAATTTGTGCAGATCAGTCCACAGGGCTTACGTGAAAGTCACGTGCACGATGTGAGTATCACAAAAGAAGCGCCTAATTACCGGATGGAGTAGGGATGAAGCAGAGGGGATTTCTGATTTTAGATTTTGGCTCGCAAGTGACGCAATTAATTGCCCGGCGTTTGCGCGAGCTTGGATTTTATTCTGAAATCGTTCCTTATTCTTTCGATCTTGGCGAAATAAAAAAGAAAAACCCTTACGGAATTATTTTAAGTGGGGGCCCAAATTCAGTTTATGAAACAGGATCTCCGCGGAGAAATATTCGCGAACTTGAAGCCTTGGCACCTCTTTTAGGAATCTGCTATGGAATGCAGTTGATGGCTCATGACTTGGGCGGTGAGGTCGAGAAATCTCACTCGCGCGAATATGGACACAATACCGTCACTTGGTCTGAATCTTTAGGTCAAATTCCAAAACAGCAAAAAGTTTGGATGAGTCACGGTGATGTTGTTAAAAAAGCGCCACCAGGAACAAAAGTGATTGCGACAACGGATTCTCATCCGGCGGCTCTTCGTGGTGATAGAATCTTAGCCGTGCAGTTTCATCCAGAAGTAGCTCATACAGAACATGGGCATGAAATTTTAAAAGAGTTCGCTCGCATGTGCAATGCTCCAGAAGACTGGCAAGCGCCGCAAATAACAGATCGGTTGCAGCAGGATATTTTAGAAAAAGTCGGACCCACAGATCATGTTCTGTGCGCCTTAAGTGGTGGCGTAGATTCAACAGTGGTTGCAACCTTACTGACTAAAACTTTGGGCCCAGACCGAGTCCGCTGTTTATTTGTCGATAATGGGCTACTTCGTAAAAATGAATATGAAACTGTTTTAGAAAATTATAAAAAAATTGGTTTGAATGTTTTAGGCGTGAATGCGCAAAAAGAATTTTTATCAGCACTTCAAGGCATTAGTGATCCTGAGAAAAAAAGAAAAGCGATCGGCCGAGTTTTTATTGAAGTCTTTGAATCCTCTTTAGAAAAAATGGGTCGCGGTCAGGTGCAGTGGCTGGCGCAAGGAACTTTGTATCCTGATGTGATTGAAAGTGTTTCGGTCATGGGTGCCAGTGTAACGATTAAATCTCATCACAATGTCGGGGGCCTTCCTGATAAAATGAAATTAAAGTTACTTGAGCCCGTGCGCGAACTTTTTAAAGACGAAGTTCGAAAAATTGGTCGTGAATTGGGGCTTCCGCATGATATGTTGTGGCGTCATCCTTTCCCTGGTCCTGGGCTTGCGATTCGAATCTTAAGTGATGTGGATGAAACAAAGCTGCAGGTTTTACGTGAGGCCGATGATGTTTATGTTTCGGCCTTAAAGGAATTTGGTTTGTATGATAAAATTTGGCAGGCGTTTTGTGTTCTTTTGCCGGTGCAAACAGTGGGTGTTCAAGGAGATGGTCGTACTTACGAAAATGTTTTAGCGTTGCGGGCCGTGACGTCCCAAGATGGAATGACTGCTGACTGGTATCCCTTTGAATTCCAATTCTTGCGTGAGGTTTCAAATCGCATCACTAATAAGGTGCGTGGAATTAATCGCGTTGTGTATGATGTGACTAGTAAGCCTCCAGCCACGATTGAGTGGGAGTGATATGTCATTTGTTCATTTGCACGTTCACTCTGAATATTCGCTCCTAGAAGCTGCTTGTCGCCTAAAGCCGCTTGTAAAAAAAGCCGCCGCTTTGGAAATGCCGGCGTTAGCTTTAACTGATAACGGAAATATGTTTGGCGCTATCGAGTTTTATTTTGCCGCCATGGATGCCGGCGTAAAACCGATTCTTGGAATTGATACTTACATGGCGCCAGGATCCCGCTTAGAAAAAAAGCAGGACCGTGATCAAGTCCAATCGGGCCCAAAGCGTCTGGTGCTACTTGCGACGTCGCTTGCAGGTTACCAAAATCTTTGCCAACTGAGCTCGATTTCGTATCAAGAAGGATTTTACTGGAAACCCAGAATTGATTACGAGATCTTAGAAAAATATAATCAAGATATTATTTGCCTGACCGGTGGTCTGCGCGGTGAAATTTCGGACTGCTTTCTAAAAGAAGGTCCAGAAGCTGCGCTCGAGAAAATCAGAAGATTAAAAACTATTTTTGGCGACAGGCTTTATTTGGAAATGAATCGCACGGGTGTACCGGCCTGGGATCAGGTGAATCCATTTTTGATCGAAGCCTCTAAAATCACATCGACTCCGATTGTTGCCGCCAATGACGTGCATTACTTAACTCCGGATGATCAGATCGCCCAAGAAGTTCTAGTTTGCATTGGTTCGAATAAAACTTTGTCCGATGATCACCGAATTAAATTGGGGACTAGCGAGTTTTACCTAAAGTCGCCCGTTGAAATGAAGAAGCTTTTTTCTGACGTGCCAGAAGCGATTCAAAACACTTTAGAAATTGCTGAGCGCTGCCAACTTAAATTTAAATTAAAGGACGATAAAGGCAAAGCCATTTATCATTTGCCATCTTATCCGACAAAAAATGGCGTGAGCTTATTTGAAGAAATCCGCAGACAATCGCTTGAAGGGCTTGAGATTAGATACCAAGAGTCCGAAGCCCGCGATGAAACAGTGCCTGAAGATCAAAAATCCCTTTACGTTGAGCGTTTGAATTACGAGCTAGGCGTCATCGACCGAATCGGATTTAATGGATATTTTTTGATCGTTGCTGATTTTATTAATTGGGCAAAGACTAGTAATATTCCTGTAGGCCCTGGGCGGGGATCTGGAGCAGGCTCGTTAGTTGCTTATTGCTTAAATATTACCGATCTAGATCCATTTCCTTCAAAGCTTCTTTTTGAGCGATTTTTAAATCCTGAACGGGTTTCCATGCCCGATTTTGATATCGACTTTTGTCAGGACCGTCGGCAAGCCGTGATCCAATACGTCACAGAAAAGTACGGACAAAAATCTGTTTCGCAAATTATCACCTACGGAAAACTGCAAACTCGTGCTGCAATTAAAGACGTTGGCCGTGTCTTAGGAATGACCTTTCCTGAAGTCGATGCCGTTTCAAAATTAATTCCTGATAAACTGGGCGTCACTTTAAAAGAATCCATGGAGATGGAGCCAAGACTTGTCGAGATGATGGAGACAAATCCGCAAGTGGCCACACTGATGGATTTAGCCCAAAGAGTTGAAGGAATGGTCCGTCATGCAGGAATTCACGCAGCTGGTGTAATTATCGCGGACGGCGAACTGGTGAAGCTTGCACCTTTGTATAAAGGCGCTGATGGAGAAAACGTCGTTCAGTATGATATGAAGCATGCTGAAAAAATTGGTCTGATTAAATTCGACTTCTTAGGTCTTAAAACGCTGACCCATATTGCTCATGCCCTTCGACTCATTGAAAAAAATCGCCATAAAAAAATTCTGACTAGTGATATTTCATTAAAAGATCCCGGCATCTACACGATCATGACCCGCGGGGATACAGCAGGAATTTTCCAGTTCGAGGGTGACGGCATCACGCAAGCGATCCGAAGTATCAAGCCAAGTTCATTTGCTGATATCACGGCGATCAACGCTCTTTATCGTCCGGGTCCGATGGCGATGATTCCAGATTTTTCGCGGCGTAAGCACGGTGAAGAGGCCATTCATTATCCATTTATTGAACTCAAAGAAATTTTAGAAGAGACCTACGGAATTATCGTCTACCAAGAGCAGGTGATGGGGATTGCATCCACGATTGCAGGATACAGCTTGGGTGAAGCCGATATGCTTCGTAGGGCAATGGGTAAAAAAATTAAATCAGAAATGGATCAGCAGCGCGAGCGGTTTTTAGATGGCGCCAAGAAAAATGGTTTTGATTTAACTAAAGCCAATGAAGTTTTTGATTTAATGTATAAGTTTGCCGATTACGGATTTAATAAATCCCATGCGGCCGCTTACTGCGTCGTTGCAGCCCATACAGCGTGGCTTAAAAATTATTATCCGGTCGAGTTTTTTGCAGCCTTATTAAGTACGGAAGTGGGCAACACCGATAACGTTGTTAAATATATTAAAGATGCGCAAAGACATCAGATTAAAGTGAATGCTCCGCATGTGAATTATTCTGAATATCTTTTTACGTGTAAGGGTGACGAGATTTATTTTGGATTGGGTGCGATTAAAGGCATGGGAGAAAGTGCTGTTGATGCTATTCTAGAAGCTCGTGAAAAATTGCCGGAAAAGAAATTTGAGTCTTTAGAGCAGTTTTTTAATACTTTAGACTTAAGAAAAATAAATAAAAAAACCGTCGAGTGTATGATTAAAGCCGGAGCCTTAGATGGCTTCGGCGCGCACCGGGCCCAATTAATTGCAGGTTACCAGCAATTCCTAGATCGAGCCCAAGGGGTGAACA
>JAYWDA010000046.1:0-9669 GCA_043780105.1 Pseudobdellovibrionaceae bacterium
TTGGTGCGAGAGAAAGTTTACCATGTGAACAAGTTTGATAAGTTTGAATTTTCGTCTGGCCATTTTGAAAATATGACGGTCGCAAATTCATTTGCGTTATCGTATACTTTTACGGACAGTCATTCCCACACGGCCTCAACCAGCTTTGGCGTCAAAGTTCCTGATTTATTTTTTATCGGGGGCGGAGCTCAAACCTCTCTGGCGTGGACGAAACAAACCGCTGAGTCCTCATCCAACACAATCAATATCACTAGTGGACTGCCTTTGCGAAAACAACTCAGTCAAGGTCAGTTCGATTTACTGGATTATGAAAGTTGTTACCGAATTCGGATGAATCCTGATTTATTTTTACAAAAGGTGGGATTTTTTGAAAAGATGGATCTAACAAAACTTAGTTTTTATGGGTTTCTTGATAAAACGAAATCAGCGGCAGAGATTTTTAATATTCTTAATCGTGGAATGTTAATTTGTGAGCGTCCCACAAACATGAAACCCCTGCATAAAGTTGAAAACTTTTATGTGGTTCAGCAGGATCCTACTCCCGGCGAAATTCAAGACAGTGGAAATCCTAAGAATCGATTTTTATTCTTGTCGCTTCGTGGAAAAGAACAGTTCAATCACTTTGAACAATTAACCAAGAATAAAATTCAGACTCCTCAAGGGGCAAAATTAGGCAATATGACGGCTGAAGAAGCGAATCAACAACTGCTGAACTCTTTCCAATTTAAACCTTGGTCTGCCAGGATTTACGTTGAGCCTGCAGCAAAAAATTAAGGCTGCGGATTCCAAACCAGCTGTACCCTTCCCCATCTACCAGACTGCCAGAAAAACCACTGGCAGCAAGTTCGCCCTTTATTTTCGCAAAAGGAAATGGCTCAGAAGAAAATAACAAATAATATTTTTTTAAATCCAGCTCAGAAATCTCGGGATATTTTTTGTCGCTTCCAAGATTTCCCAACGAAGCTCCAAGAAATTCCAGAACCGATCCAATATAAGTGCTAGCGCTAGCGACCATCCAAGGTTTTTTCCAGATCACGTAAAGAATTTGATCGGGAACCACAGGGCTCCCACCCAGCAAAGGCTGAATTTCACCAGGTATATTTGTGAGCGACCAAGGCCCGCAGGGCTTAGTTAAAAGCTGTTCCCACTGCCGTGCCCAAGCTAATATTTTTTTGTTTTTAAAGACATCGCCCATTCGTTGCATTTCTTGCCCAGCACTGACCAAGCTAGTGACGTGGGTTGCAAGCCATGGGTAAGGACAATCATCGGCCATACTTTTGGGGTTTTCTTCTTGATCAAAAATGATCAAATCAGGCTTCAAACCTTCGACTTTTTTCCAATCAATGTCCTTGGTGCCACCAACAGCTGGAATGTCGATCACTTTGTCGTGTGGATAAAGGCAAAATCGTGTCCGGCCACAGACGTTAACGCCGGCTTCAATCAAGGTCTCTGTCCATGAGGGAACCATCGAAATCACTCGCACTTGTTCATTGTAAAATCCTTACCAACCGAGTCAATGCTCACTTGGTCTTGACCCCTCCCCCCGTCAACGTGTTTTATAAAGTCTTCGGAGGAGTTCATGCCTGTTGCCCCGTTAGTCCCGCTTAAACAAAAGCCCCCTCTTAGCGGCTATCAACCCGGGGATTACCTTGTTCTTTTTGGTGAACTTTTTCAAAGAGGCTATGCCAATGGTTTGGTTGAAGAAGCCGAAAGATTAGGCTTAAAAATTATTCGAAGCACCGTTGGTCGGCGCGATAAAGACGGTTCTTTGCGAGCCCTTAATCAAGAAGAACTTCAATTGCAACCGACTCCGTTGATTAACATTCCGCTTGAGGCGGGCTTTGATATACAACCAGACTTGGAAGGGAAAACTCCCGTCGAAGCCTTAAAGGATGTTAAACTTTCCGACTGGAAAAATTTTAAGATTAATTTTCAGCGCATCGAAGAGTCTCGAAAAAAAGGCTCTGAAGATTTCAAATCTCGTGTTCGTCTGCATATGACTGAACTTGCAAAATTGATTGAGCCTGGACGTAATGTTATATTCGCGCATCTTATGGCTGGCGGAGTTCCGCGTGCTAAAATTGTGATGCCGCTGATGAATCGCGCTTTTAAAGGCCGTGGTGATCGGCACTTAAGCTCGAAAGAATTTTGGGAGTCTGAAATAGGTCAACTGTGCTCAATGAATTTTGATGAAGTCACAGCGGAAACTTTTAAGGACCTTGTCGAACTCTCCGCGGATCTTAGAAATAAAATCGAAAAATCTGGTGGACGTGTTTCTTATGTGGCTTACGGTTATCATGGCACGGAAGTTTTAGTAAAAGACCATTATCAATGGACAACCTACAGCCCTTATCTGCAAGGCTGGGCTAAAAAGAAACTTGAAGATTATTCTCGGCAATTTCACAGGCAAGGGCTGCACACCTGTGTTTATAATTGTCCTGAAATTTTAACCAACTCGAGCTCAATTTTCCAAGGTGTTGAAGTTTTTTTGTACAATTTAATCGCAGCCTTAAAAAAAGAAGCTGCAGAAACGCCTCGGACAAAGCAAGTGATCGGACATTGTCAAAGTTTGTTGAAAGATGAAATCAAATTATCGGATCTAACCGATGATCTTTTAAAATATTTTGCAGCTCCCTCAACCGCAGAACACACGGACTTTGAAAAATGGCCTCAATACAGCAGCGCCCAGCAGATGGAGCTGATGTTAGAGCAGTCAGAAAAAATGGCTTCGTGGCATAAAGACGAAAAAAATCTGATGACGACAGAATTGAGTGAAGTGGTTTTTGAAGGTTGTGGCTACGCTATGTTTCACGACTCTTGGGTGACGGCTGAACCTGTCCGCTGGCTGGGACACGATGTGGTTGTTCGCTGCGTATCCACAAATCTGAAACCATGAATGTCGGAAGCAGCTGGAAATATGATGACCTGCAGTTTCACGGAATGTCGCTTTCAGGAATTCGCACCAGTCTAACCATGCCAGAATTGCACATTGCCTTTGATACGGCCCAAGGATTCCCATTTCTAATTCCGATGAAGAAATTTTTTATAAGCCATGGTCATTTAGATCATGCCGCGGGAATTCCCTATATCATTTCGCAGAAAAATTTATTCCGTATGCCCATTGCTGACTACTACATGCCACCTTCATTAGTCGAACCTTTAACCCAAATTATGAAACTGTGGGAAAAAATAGAAGACCATCAATATCATTTTAATTTTATTGGCGTAAGCCAAGATGAAATTCCCATAAATAATAACTATTTTATGCGGGCTTTTCCGACCTATCATCGTGTTGAATCTTTCGGCTATACGCTTTTTAAGCGAACTTACAAACTGTCCGACCGCTTTCACGGTGCGTCCCGGGAACAAATCATTCAAGCCAGAAAAACTGGCGAAATCATTGACCAAGCTCATGATTTCCCGCTGGTTTCATTTACGGGCGATACAAAAATTGAGTTTCTGACAGGGCCCGATTGGATTCGAAAATCAAAAATCTTAATTCTAGAGAGTACTTATCTGGACGGTAAGAAAACAATTCAGCAAGCCCGCGATTGGGGCCACACTCATTTAGATGAAATCATTCCGCACCTTGATGAAATTGAAGCAGAAAAAATAGTACTTATTCATATTTCATCTAGGTACTCGTTCGCTGAAGCAAGTGCACTGATTGAACAGAAGATTCCCAAAAAACATCTGGATCGAATCGTCATTTTTCCCGGCAGATAACGCTTTTAGGAACGCGGAAAAAACTCTTCGACCTCGGGCCAGATGCGTTTTGTTTTTGCTTTTTTAGCTTTTAAATAAGCCGGCCACTCTTCCGGTCTTCTTTTATGAAAGCGACCGGCAAAGCGGGCCACAAAAATCAAGGGGCCAATCCCTTGCCCTGTGCGGTCGCGCGGGGGGCGAACGGCCGTCAGCATTTCGGGACCAAAAAAACATTTTGGCCATAAAATATCATTCTGAATCAGCTCGCCCACAATAATGGCATCATCCACTTTTCCAAATAACGTTTGATACAAAGGACAAGACTTGTCCGCTGTATTGGGCACTCCAGCTGAAGCGACAAGGATTTGTCCGCGACTTTTTAGCTTCTGCAGCTCTGGGATCAAAACATCCAGCTTTATATTGGATTTATCATTCCAATCAAAGAATATGATCTGGCCCTTATTTTCAATTTGGGCCACTTTATCTAATAACTTACTCTCGTCGTATTTTTGATTCTCATCGTAGGGAGTCAAGTTAACGATCTCACAAGTTTTACACTGCGAGTTTTCATTAAAGATTGGTTTGATCTTTTCATTGAATTCTTGGTCTGAACCTTTCCCAAAATAAACAACCGTGATTTTAGTATCCGCAGGTTTGACATCAGCCGATGTAATTTCGGCCGCAAAAACTTGGGACTGCAATATTAAGGCAAATGCGCATATAATTTTTTTCATGGACTCCTATTGAACAAAAACCATTTTTTTATGTCGACCAATTTGATACATTGTACCCTATGCATCAAATTTTGAGGTGATTGTTGAACCTGACGAAAGATCTTGAAAAGAACTGGACTAAGATCGAGGTCCTTGCGGCTGGGGATCACTATTTCAACGAATTAGTAAAAGCTTTTCGTAATGCTCAGCAACACGTGCAAATCGAAATGTATATTTTTAACATCGATTCAATCACCCGAGGGCTCTTAGAGGAACTGGTGCGAGCTCGCACTCGCGGTGTACGTGTACAAATTTTGGTGGATGGCTTTGGCTCCTATCAGTCCATTCCTGATCTTTCAGGCTTTTGCTTCCGGCACGACTTGCAATTTAAAATTTACGAACCTTTCCCATTGGGGCAAAGAACCAGCCGTAAGATGTTTCTAACCTACGCTTTAAGCCTTTTTCGACTGCTTCGAAAACTCAATCGACGCAATCACCGCAAAATGGTTGTCATCGATTCAAAATGGGCTTTTGTTGGTAGTATGAACTGGACGCAAGTTCATTCCAGAAAGGCCCAAGGCATCAATGCCTGGCGAGACACCGCCGTTCTGATTGAAGGCCCTGAGGTTGATATTCTTTCGCAAGCTTTTATTGTCGATTGGAATCGCGCTCAAAAATTAGGCGATTTGCGCTTTCAAAAAAAATCTCCGCTTTTAAAATATTATGATCCAAGAAAATCCTTAGTTCGCCTTAACACTGGCTTCAAGGAGCGATGGCGTCTAAATCGGGATCTTCTTCGCCGTATTCGCCACGCGCAAAACCGAGTTTGGCTGACCACAGCCTATTTTTTGCCCCACCGATCTTTGATGCACGCTTTAAAAAAAGCCGCCCAGCGGGGGGTTTCCGTGCAAATTTTAGTTCCGGGTCAAACAGATGTTCCCTTCGTAAAGTTGGCAGCCTTTGAACTTGCGCACAAATTATCTTTGGCGGGAGTGCAGATCTTTGAATACCAAGCCTCTATTCTGCACGCCAAAGTCATGATTCTTGATGATTGGGTGACTGTCGGGTCGACAAATTTAAATTATCGAAGTCTTTTCCACGACCTAGAATTAGAGGTCGTCCTTCGTGACCCCGATGCCATTGAGCTTATTAAAAAACAATGGGACTTCGATCTTAAGAATTCTCTTCCATTTGATAACAAAGTTTATCAATCGGCGTCCTGGTTTCGGCGTTTTTTATCTCGCATGGCCTTTCGTTTGCGCTATTTACTGTGAACGACTATCATCCTTTTTATGTCTCATAAAATTGTCATTACCGGTGGACCTTCCGGAGGAAAAACAACTCTGATTGAAGCTTTGCAAAAAGAAATGGGCGCGATTGTTGCCGTGGTTCCCGAGGCTGCGAGTATCCTTTACCGTGGGGGATTTCCCAGAATCAAGTCGCAGGCTGGCCTTTTCCATGCTCAGCATGCCATCTATCAAGTGCAGCAAGAACTTGAAGAGTTGATCGAAGCTGAGCATCCAAAGGCGAAACTTATCATCTGCGATCGAGGCTCGCTGGATAGTATTGCTTATTGGCCAAAATCAGAAAATCATTTTTTTAAAACTCTAAAAACGACGCGGCGGAAAGAACTGCTTCGGTACCGCTGGGTCATTCATCTCGATACCGCTTCAAAACCCTATTACGACACAAGTAATCCTATTCGGACCGAATCCTTCAACGAAGCCACTTTGCTCAATGAGAAAATTAAAAAAGCCTGGGCTGGCCATCCTCACCGTTTGGTGGTCTCTCAGAACAAAGACTTTATGTCCAAAATGACGCTTTCTTTAGAAGTGATCCGAGCCATCCTTGATGGCTATAGTCTTCATCAAATTCATGAGCAACTTTTGAATTGATGATCTTTTCTTGCTCATTTTGAAATTCCCTTTCACAATATCCCTAGATGAATATGAAACTGGCTCTTATTATTTTTTCCATTTCAATTTCAGCCGCCGCTGGTTCTGAGAAATCACAAGCTTTGGTTTTTCAAGCCGACAGAAATGGCGCGCAAATCCTGCCACAAAAATTCGAATATACTTTGCTCGATGCTCAGAAAATTCGAATTGGTGACATTCTGATTGATTCTTCCACTTTTAATTTTCAGCTTATTCGAACCGGAAGCGACGAAAAATATAAAATTAAGTTTAATTGGCCTGCTGCTATGCTGATCCGAGGTGACCTGATCCTCATGAACAATAATGGTAAAAGCCTTTGGAAAACCACCATTAATGAAAAGCAAATTAAAGTCACCTCGGTTGTGACAGAGTATCCGCAACTAAGGGCTGAACTGGCCGAGTTCACCTCTGACATCGTCGAGCCCGAAATACTTAACACGATGAAATATTTGCCGTTTATTAATTTTTGCATTTCCTCCGTCTCTGAAAATACAAAAATTTATCTTTGCTCCCGCGAATTGTATATCTCAAGTGCCGAGAAAGAAATTGTCGTAAAGGATCGCCTGACCACAGAAAAAAAAGCTTCGGTGGAAATTAACGGGAAAGCCGTTGGTTCCCAAGGAATTATTGTTCTTAATGATATTGATAAAAGCTTATTCTTCAGATCCACGGCTGAGTCCGGCGCTTATCTTGAAATTGAAACTCGCCGAAAGGAAGTTGATTTTAAAGATTTAGTTCTTAGCGAAAATGGCGAAACTCTTATTTTGACGGCCTCAGGAACGGAGCCCGCGGATTCAAGCAAAGTTAAAATTTTAGGAGAAAATCTTTGGCAGATTGAAATTCCTGCCAACCGGCCGATTATTTATCTTAAAGGCGGTGGCGGAATTCCGATGCGCCAAGAATTTTTTATAAAAGGCGATGTGCCAAAGGAAATATTAAGACCGCAGCTGATGGGGACTGTTCCTGATAAAACTTTTTCTTCGGCGATCACTTTACAAGGCAATATTCCAGCCGGGACTCGCCTGCGAACTTTAAACCCTAAAGATTCTGTGCGGGTTAGTAATAAAAATTTATTTACTTGGGAACTGCGCGATTTACCTCGAGGGCTTAGCAGCTCCCACTATATCAATGTTGCTGCCAATTCTAAAAACTATGTGGCACGGTATGATATTTATCGCGGCAGTCCCTACGTTTTTCAGGCGGGCCTTCAGTATCAGTCGCCGTCCGGAGTTGCTATTGCAGACTTAAAGTTCCAATGGTGGCTTGAAAAGTTTATTAGTAATTTTAGATGGGGACTTGAGCTGGATGAAAATATTCATCTGACTAATAAAATAAACTTTCCTAAATATGACGAAACTCGATTAGAACTTCTATTTCGACTGAAACCAGGGCTTCCTTTGCAAGAAAGTGTTTGGGGCTTAAGTTTACCTGTCGTGGCACTTCGATCCTCAGAGATCGCAAGTAATGCTTTTGGACTGTCCTTATGGGGACTGCAAGCCTCTCCAGATTTTTTTCCACGGTGGATTCAATGGTATCAACCGAAGCTCACTTATTTAGTGGGCAGTGGCGGTGATCTGACCTACAAACTAATAAATTGGATTGAGCTCGAGAATGTTTTTTACACGCCGCTCACGCAAAAAAGTTGGCTGACATATGGGCCCCACTATCGAATTTTGACTTGGGACCCAGTTCCAACAGAGTCCACTAGCCAAATTGTTCTGGATATAGGCTATTTATATAATTTCTAACTTTTTTTGCGAAAAAATCCTGAAACCATTTTTGTTAAATCCATATTAAGGACGTCTGGTTTTTTATTCGCCGCCGCTAGAGCACTGTTCTCTCGCCGAGCGGGGATAAAAGAACTATCGATGGCAATGGCTTTATTAAAGGACTTACTGGCAGAGTTAAAATCGCCCCGTGCTTTCTGATAAAGGCCCGTGACGTAAGGGAAAAATACATCATATCGTTCTTCCGCTGGAACTTGCATAAGATCAAATTCAATATCTTGTAAGTTAGCCACTTTTTTATTCGGCTCATTCTGTCCTAATTTGGCCCAGGCTAAAAATATATGAGCTTGGGGGACCTGGCTTGAAAGTTTTAAGGCATTGTTTAGTTTTTCATAGGCTTTAGTGAACATATTCATCAAAAGAAGCTGCTTCACCTCTTCAACGATTTGTGTCGCCTTTAATTTTTGTTCGGCTTCCCGACTTTGATTTGCCTGAGTCATTTGTTCCATCAGATTGGCATCTCCCATGCGGAGCACAGCCTCTTCATATAACTTCTGAACAGCTTTCCACTCTTGATGTAACTCTTTATTTTGCACAGAGGGTTCGGGCCCGATCACTTGAACAAAATCGCGGATCAAAGCTTCTTTCGAGCTTTGCCCCTGCCTTGAAATATTTAATAGATTTAGGATCTCGATGGGTGATTTCCCTTTAAAGTCGGCTGCGACTTTTCGAACGGCTGCCATTTGTTCGCTCGGAGTCGCAAACCGGGCCGCATTACTAAATACGATCACGCCCTTTGTTAAAAGAAAATGTAAGGCCTTATACAAAGCCGATTCATTGTATCGTTTTTCTGATAAAAGTTTATTGATATTGGTGCCCTTATTAATTTCTAAAATGAAACCATCTAATTGCTTAATCATCGACATTTGTAAAGCCGGATGATCGGGTCTAAAAAAGCTTGTTTTAACAATCGCGTGCCCCGCCCACATCATATACAGGGATTTTAACCAATTCGATGAAAGTTTTGAAACGATCCAATCGTGTAAAAAACCTAACAATTGATCCGCATCAATATAAGGCGACGAAACCTCTACCTCGCTGCTTGAAAAATTAACTTTGACGATATGATCCGCAATTGTGCGGGACAATCGAATATTCATTTGTTCTGAAAGAGCTAAATCAAAGGCATGAGGACTTAGTAAGTTTCCCCTGATCAGCTTTTGCCCTAATCGCAAAGTTGATTTTTCTTTAACCGCATTTTGAACATCATTCGGCATGGCATAACCGCTTTGAATTAATAAAGTGCCAAGATAAGTCGTCTCATCTTCAACATCGACGCCGACGATATTACCAGAGGCAAAAGCGATTCCAGAAACGGCTCCACTTTTTTCATAGATATTCAAATAACCAGAACTTTTAGTTTCGACTAGAAGGGAGTAGATAAACGGAAGATCAAAACCACTGACATCATCTAATGATTCGATGATTTTTCTTTTTTCCCTTAATGTAACCTTTTCCTTATCAAAAATTTCATAAAGACGTTTCCGCACAGGACCATCACCAGAACGGACAACAGGAATTTTGTGGATC
>JAYWDA010000047.1:0-12626 GCA_043780105.1 Pseudobdellovibrionaceae bacterium
CTGACTCCTGAATCTGATTGAGTTCTTGAATTAACGAAAGTGGTTCGCACTTCAAAACGTGGAGCCGGAAACATAAGAAGGCCAAAGCTCCATTTGATCTGATCCGGGCTTAGGGGAGACATCGTTTTATTATAATACTCGATCTGCGACATAAAGGAATACCCTCGCGTGATTTGCGCAAGCCCTTCAACAAAAACGTAGGTGCCTAAAACCGCTTTGTCTCCCTTTGGCTGATCTTGAATGATGCCACCTTCTGTTAAAAAGCTATTTCCCTCTCCAAATCCAAGTTTTGAATGAATCTCGGCCCGCAGCCAGCGTAAATAATTATTTTCTGAATTTAACACAGCGGCGCCGATCCGATGTTTTTCGCTCAGATCTTTTTCTACCATGGCAGAAGCGCCTTTTTGCCGAAGGTCAGCGGCTTGTGTCAGATCTCCAACAAAAGGATTTAGCGTAAATTCCCAGGTGGGAATAACATACATCACTGTGGCCCCATGAGATTGATCATTCATTGCCAATCCCGTTTTCACACGGCTAAAGGCGGTATGATCATTGGTTCGAATACCAAAAACTTTGTCCATTAATCCCACGTATCCAAACCACTCGCGGCTGGGATTCCACCTTACGTAATATTCCCTAGAGATCACATTGCTGGGTTTTTCAATGGGGCCAGAGGTATTTTCTAATGCTTTAGGAGTTGGCATGTAGCCAATCGTTGCAACAGCCACCCACTTTTGCGACTGATCAAATAAGATGGCATTGCTAAAATCTAGTTGCATTGGGATGACGCGACTTTGTGCACTGGTGCTGCCGGGATCCGTTTGAAACCATAGTGCTCGAAATTTAAAACCAGGCCGATACCAGTTCGGCAGATGCGATTGCCCTGGGAATGCAGAATTCTCGCCCAACTCATCCGGTGTTGTTTTATCACTGTAAAGCGACCGCGAAGCGATTTCAGCTGCGAACAGAGCTTTTCCGTAATCATTAAGGGCGCCTCCGCCCTGACCGTTATAGTGGCACGTAACACAAGATTTATAGGCGTAGCCAATAAAAGAAGGATAGGCGAACGCGCAAAGGGGGAAAACTAAAAAAGAAAATAAAAGGAGAATGGTTTTCACGACAACTAGATACTAGGTAAAATTCTTAGCTTAGGGATGCTCAAAAATTTTTTCCCGCCTTTGGTCCTGCCAAACAGGCCTCAAACCTTGTTTCCGAAGCGAAGTTGATTGAGACTGTCAGGCATGAAGCGTGCGCTCCTATTTCTAATTCTTTCGCAGTTCTTTTTTGGATTCACCAACGCGGCCACCGTTAAAAAAATTAAGGGCACTAAGGCGTTACTTTCACTAGAGGGCACGGATGCAAAAGTAGATGATCAGTTTTTTACCGTCAACGCGGCAGGAAAAAAACGTAGCTTAATTCAAATCACAAGTCTAAAAGGCGATCAGGCCGTAGCCAATGTAGTCAAAGGTATCCCTGAAGTCGGGCAAACTTTATTAGCTGTCGCATCGGCATCACCAAAAAAGTCGAAAGCTTTAGGTCAAAAAAAATCGTCCAAAGCATCCTCAGCAAGTTCAAGTTTAAAACATATGGGGTTGCTGGGCTCTTACTTAATGAACAAAATGGCCGTTAACTTTACTGTCGGCGGAACCAATTATTCGACAGCCATGACGGGCACTGGTTTTGGGCTGTTGGGCTACTATGACTACGATTATACAAACGCTTTTCAGCTGCGCGCATCCGGCGGCATTGAGCAATTCCAAGTGGCAGAATCTTGCACTGTGCTTGCGGCTTGTAATGTTAATATCACCTATCTTTCGGGCTACGGCATTGCAAAATATAATTTTATCAATGGGGCTACAAAAGTTTGGGCGGGGGGAGGCTTGGGCCTGCTTTACGCACTCTCAAAAGCCAGCACTGTTCTTGATACGGCCCTGATCACTTCCACTTACACAATCACGCTCAGTGCAGGTGCTGATTTTGATATGGGCGGCGGAGCGTACCTGCCGGTTGTTCTTGATTACTCGATGTTTCCAAGTTCAGCATCGGTCACTGCCAGCTATATCGCCCTAAGAGTTGGCTGGGGTTGGCGCTAGTTTTCAACTCTAACTACATATAATCCGGAGCACCGCTCCAATGTCTCAGGGTGAGATTAAAAAATAAATTTATTAGCCTTCATTTCAGGACAAGATCTTGCCGATAGGTCTTTAGTCGAGTTCAAAGGAGAACCCATGAAATTGAAGCATACTTTCCGGCATCTTGATGTTTCGTCCTCACTTAGCGAGTATTCACAATTGCGACTTTCAGAGATTTCGCGCTTTCTGCTCAAAGAAGGGCAGGGCTCGGCCCATTACAGTAAAAGTCAGCATAATTTCTGTGTCGAAATTACGATCAACACGCCCCATAAATACTTTAAGGCATCAGCTGAAAGCGACGACATTTATGCGGCGGTGGACGAGGTTATGGCTAAAATCGGTCGGCAATTATTAAAAACAAAAAAAGCAATTAAGAACCATAAACGACCCGAGCTCTCTCGGAGAGGTCGTTTGAATCAATTAAATGGGCAGCTTGAATTTGCACCGCGCCTGAAAAAGGCGGCCTAAAATTTCAGCAATTGATATTGGTATTTTGAGAGTTTAAAATAGACTTCTCAGAACCCCGGCAGACGCCCATCTGTCGGGGTTTTTATTTGACCCCCACAGGCCTTTTTGTTAGCTTCTCAGGCATTCTAAACGATTGAATGCACTGATAGTTTTTTAAAGCCAACACCGAGGGGTTGTTATGAAAAATTTCTTGTTCACAAGTGAATCTGTTTCTGAAGGTCATCCGGATAAAATGGCTGATCAAATTTCTGACGCCGTTCTGGATGCGATTCTTACACAAGATCCTAAGGGCCGTGTCGCTTGCGAAACAATGCTAACAACTGGTTTGATTGCTGTTGCTGGAGAAATCAGCACCTCTGCAAAAATCAATATCACCGATATCGCGCGTGAGACCGTCAAAAAAATTGGCTATGATCATTCCGACAAAGGATTCGATTACAAAACTTGTGCTGTGATTGTGGCCGTTGGTCAGCAAAGCTCTGATATCAGCATGGGTGTTAAAGAAACTCTCAGTGATGAACAAGGTGCAGGCGATCAAGGTTTAATGTTTGGTTATGCGGTGAATGAAACGCCGGAACTGATGCCACTTTCAATTTCAATGTCCCATAAATTAGTCAAAGAACTTTCAATGCTACGTAAGGCGAACAAGGTTAACTGGCTGCGCCCCGATGCTAAATCTCAAGTCACTGTTCAATATGAAAATGGCATTCCAAAAAGAATTGATACTGTCGTGATTTCCACGCAGCATGCAGAGCATGTTCAGCTAAAAGAAATTCAAGAATTTATCCAAGATGAACTGATTAAAAAATGTCTGCCATCGCAATGGATTGATAGCAAAACAAAATACCATATTAATCCAACGGGACGTTTCGTTACGGGCGGTCCAATGGGTGATGCTGGATTAACAGGCCGAAAAATTATTGTTGATACATACGGTGGACACGGAGCTCATGGCGGCGGCGCTTTTTCTGGCAAAGATCCTTCAAAGGTTGACAGATCTGCAGCCTATGCCGCTCGTCACATTGCAAAGAACATCGTTTCTGCAGGATTAGCCGAGCGTTGTTTAGTGCAAGTGGCTTATGCGATTGGTGTTGCAGAGCCTGTCAGTATCACTGTTAACGATTTCGGCACCAGCAAATTAGGTCCGGAAAAATTAGAAAAAGCCATTCGTGAATTGTGGAGTTTGAAACCGGCTCGAATCACAAAAGATTTTGATTTATTGCGACCGATTTATTCGCCAACTGCGGCTTACGGACACTTTGGTCGTCATGAAGAAAGCTTCACATGGGAGCGCCTGAACAAAGTAGACCAACTGAAAGACCTGGCTAAAAAACTTTAATGGATCCCAAGCTGATCAGAAATTTTTCCATCATTGCCCATATCGACCATGGTAAATCAACCTTGGCCGATGCACTTTTGAACGTCACTGGATCGCTGTCTCACCGGGAACAAAAAGCTCAGTTTTTAGATAATATGGAACTCGAGCGCGAGCGTGGGATCACCATCAAAGCGCAAACTGTCGCGCTGAAATACAAAGCCAAGGACGGGAACGAGTATCTTTTCAATTTGATCGATACTCCGGGGCACGTGGATTTCAGTTACGAAGTGTCTAGGTCTTTGGCTGCTTGTGAAGGTGCTTTGCTTATCGTCGATGCCGCTCAAGGCGTTGAAGCGCAAACCTTGGCTAATGTTTACTTAGCCATGCAAAATAATTTAGAAATCATTCCCGTATTAAATAAAATCGATCTTCCCTCGGCCGATCCTGAAGGTGTGCGCAAACAAATCGAAGATACCATCGGTTTGGACTGTAGCGGTATCATTCATGCCAGTGCCAAAGAGCTTAAAGGCATCCCGGAAATTCTGGAAGCCATCGTTGAAAAAATTCCGCCTCCGCAAGCTGATAAAAATTTGCCTTTGCGAGCATTGATTTTTGATTCGTGGTTTGATTCTTACCAAGGCGTCGTTGTCCTTCTGCGTTTGATGGATGGCCAGCTGAAGGTAAAAGATCGAATTAAATTTATGGCCAACGATCGCAACTACGAAGTTCTGCGAGTAGGGCGATTTGCTCCATTTGCGGTTTACGGAGACGCTCTGGAAGCTGGTGAAGTAGGTTTCATCATCTGCGGAATTAAAGATATCCGCGATGTGCAAGTGGGCGATACCGTGACGTCTTACAAAGGCGGCGCCACCGAAGCGCTTCCTGGTTTTAAAAAAATCAAACCGATGGTTTTCGCAGGAATTTTCCCGATTGATGCCACCGATTACGAAAACTTAAAAGTTGCTTTGGATAAATTAGCTCTGAATGATTCCAGTCTGACATTTGAAATCGAAAAATCTGCAGCCTTAGGTTTTGGCTACCGCTGCGGATTCTTGGGTTTACTCCACATGGAAATTGTGCAAGAGCGGTTAGAGCGAGAATTTAATTTAAATCTGATAACAACGGCACCAACCGTCGTTTACAAAATCTATAAAACCGACGGCACCGAAATGTTTTTAGATAATCCTTCGCAAATGCCGATCGAGACCGCGATTTTGAAAATGGAAGAGCCTTACGTGAAGGTCACGATCCATACACCGACGGATTATATCGGGGCGATTTTAAAGCTCTGTGAAGACAAACGCGGAAACCAAATTAAAATGGATTACGTCACCGAAACCAAAGTCATTATCGAATACAAGCTTCCGATGAATGAAATGGTGATGGATTTTTACGATCGTTTGAAATCCATTTCAAAGGGGTATGCCTCTTTAGAGTATGAATTTATGGCTTTCGAAGAGGCCGACCTTGTAAAAATGGATATTTTAATTAACGGTGAGGCCATTGATGCGCTTTCTTTGATTGTGCACAGATCTAAATCTCAAAATCGAGGCCGTTTGCTGACTGAAAAAATGAAAGAGTTGATTCCGCGCCAGCAATACCAGGTGGCAATTCAAGCAACCATTGGGGCTAAAATTGTTGCCCGTGAAACGCTGGGGGCGTTAAGAAAAGATGTGACGGCCAAGTGTTATGGTGGTGACATCAGTCGTAAACGAAAACTTCTTGAGCGCCAAAAAGAAGGTAAAAAAAGAATGAAACAGATTGGCACGGTCGATGTTCCGCAAGAAGCTTTTTTGGCGATTTTGAAAGTGGAGGAATAAATGGGAAAGTACAGCAACTGGAATTTAAAAAGTCGGGATTTTTGGAAAGAGGGCTGGGGCTCTTTATTCCTAGCAGTGCTTGCGGCGTTTACAATCCGTTGGGCATTGATCGAGGCTTACGTCATTCCTTCAGGAAGTATGCTACCGTCTTTACAAATCCACGACCATATTTTCGTAAATAAACTAGCTTACGGAATTCGCTTTCCTTTTAGCGAAACATGGATGGCTCAGTGGGCTCAGCCGCAACGGGGCGATGTCATTGTTTTTAAATTCCCACTTGATATGAGCACCAATTTTGTCAAACGAACCATCGGCCTTCCAGGTGATAAAATTTATTATGAGCGTGGGACTTTGTACGTTAACGATAAGCCCATGGAAAAAAAGGCACCGGTCACAGACATCGATTATAAATGGCTAAGGGATGCAGACTTCAATGGTGAAGGCCGTTACAAAGATGCAAAAGACAATTATGTTCATTTTACCGAACAACTTGAAAGCAAAGACCACGATATTTTACTCCGAAAAGGTCAAGGCAATGAAACTTTTGGACCGGTGATCGTTCCAGAAGATCAGCTTTTTATGATGGGTGATAACCGTGACAATTCAAGAGACGGTCGGGAGTGGGGTTTTCTTCCACGCTCTTATATTTTAGGAAAAGCTAGCTTCGTATGGCTGAGCTGCGAAGAGACGTTGCCGATTCTATCAATGGTGTGCAATCCCTTAACGATCCGTTGGGGCCGTTTTTTTCGTGGAGTTAATTAATTCATGAAAGCGCGGGGTCTGCAGGCAACTTGGGGACAGGCCCTCTTCAGTTTCTTAGTTCCTATTTTTTTAATTTTAGGTGTTCGCTGGGCCCTGTTTGAGCCCTTTGTGATTCCATCGGCCAGCATGGTGCCGAATCTTCTCGTTCATGATCATATTCTTGTTTTAAAATCCTCGATGGGTTTACGTCTACCGTTCAGTGATCATTGGCTTTTTCATTGGTCTCAGCCGAAGCGAGGGGATGTGATTGTTTTTAAATATCCCGAAAATCCCAATGTTTACTATATCAAAAGATTAATTGGCCTTCCAGGAGATGAAATCGATGTCGAAAAAGGGCGAATCGCAGTTAATGGCCAGACTTGGGTGACCTCAAGCTTAGCTCCCCAAAATGATGATGAAGCTGGCTTTAACTATTTCGCGGAAAACTCCGGCCATGAAACTCATCGAATTCGTTTTTATGAAAACGAATCCCATTCAGAAGAAAAAAAGACCTACAAAGTTCCAGCTGAGCATTTCTTTTTTATGGGGGATAATCGCGATCAATCCAGCGATGGGCGAGTTTGGGGTTTTGTCCCCGAACATTATCTCATCGGACATGCCTGGGTGATTTGGCTCAGCTGTGAAAATACCTTGGCCTCGGCGTCCTATATTTGTGATTTTTCGACTTTGCGAAAAGAACGAATGTTTCATAAAGTCCAGTAACAGTTCCATTGAAGAATTGTTTGACCGATGGGCTTTACCCCGTGAAAATTAAGGCATGACACTTTTAAAAGGTTGGAAAGAGTTAGCCGTTATTATTTTACTGGCGGCCTTTTCAGCAGCGCTCGTTCGACATTTTTTCTTAACTCCATTTCGCGTCCCCTCAGGATCCATGCAGCCGGCTTTAAAACCGGGTGATTTTATTTTTGTTTCCCAGGTAGCTTATGGGACGTCACATCAGCCAGAGCGGGGAGATATTGTCACATTTTTCTACTCAGCCCAAGAAAATATCGCCTATGTCAAAAGAGTAATTGGTCTTCCCGGAGATCGTATTGAAATTAAAAATAATCATTTGATCATCAATAGCAAACCACTGACCTATCAACGAATTGATGACCATTCAGATATTCCAAACCCTGATCTGTTTGAGCTTTTTGAAGAAAAATTCGGATCCTCATCATGGCGGGTGATTTTAAAGAAACCCGATCATTTAAAATCTGACAAATCTTTCGAGGCCCTTGTCGTCCCGCCTGGTCAGGTCTTTTTGCTCGGGGATAACCGCGATGTCAGCGATGATTCTCGCGACTGGGGCACTGTTCCAACCAGGCAAATTTTTGGCCAAGTTTCTTTGGTTTGGTTGTCATTGGATCGTCAGCAACTCTGGGCGGGCGACCGTTTTCCCTCAATGCGTTGGGAACGAATTTTGACCCGAGTTTATTGACAGAGATCGACACTTTCCGTTAGCCTCACAGCCAATGTCCCACCTCAAAGGTCTGCTCGATCTTAAAGATTTAAAACAAGAAAAAATCCTTAGTCTTTTTCATTTAGCAAAAAGTCTTAAGCAGGAAAAATCAGTATCGCTCCAAGGGCGCGGCTCAGCGATTTTATTATTTCTAGAACCCAGCACGCGAACGCGGGTAAGCTTTGAAGTTGCTTGCCAGCGCGAAGGTTATCATTCGATCGTAATTCAGGGAAAAGCTGCCACCAGTCTCGAAAAAGAAGAAAGTTTAGAAGATACTTTTCTAAACCTTGGAGCTATGGATCCTGCCGTACTTATTGTCAGGGCGGGAGATGATTATAATTTGACTGAATTTTCAACTCCATACAAAGTTCCCGTGATTAATGCCGGCTGGGGAATACAAGGCCATCCTACGCAAGCGCTGTTGGATGCATATACGCTGTTTGAAAAGTGGGGCACCCTTAAAGGGAAAAAGATTTTTATGGTGGGGGACATTGCTCACAGCCGAGTTGCGCAATCCCATTTCGAACTCGCGCCCATTTTAGGATATGAAATCCAAATTTTTGCTCACGCAAGTCTTTTGCCTAAAAGCTCAAAGATTGTTTCAGTTGCAAAAGCCGAAGAAGGCCTTGAGTGGTGCGATGCTGTGATGGCGTTAAGAACCCAAAAAGAACGGCATGGCGCCCACATCAGTTTAGAAGGCTTCAACGCAGAATGGGGCCTTCACACGAAAAACATCAACGCTCTTAAAAAAGAGGGTTTTATTATGCATCCGGGACCGGTGAACTGGGGCCTTGAGTTGTCTCCTGAAATCAAATCAGATTCTCGCTCAATTATCCTTGAACAAGTTCAGTGTGGAGTTTACGTTCGACAAGCTTTATTACGAATGTGTTGGGAAGGAATATGGTGACAGCTTTGGTTCAGGGCCATCTTGTTCTAGAAACAGGCGAAGTATTTTCAGGAAAACTTTCCTCATCCGCTGAGCGCGCTGGAGAAGTTGTGTTCAATACTTCTCACGCTGGTTACGAAGAAATTGCGACTGATGCGTCTTACTTCAGTCAAATTGTAGTGATGACCGCTCCGATGATGGGAAATTACGGCGTCGACGATAAAGTTTGGGAATCCGATCGCTTGTGGATTGAGGGATTTGTATGCGTGCAAATCCAAAGTTCCGTCCGAGATATTTCATGGCAAAATCGATTGAAAGAACAAAAGATTCCACTTCTCAGTGAAATCGACACTCGAAAATTAGTTTTAAGATTACGGCAAGGGACGCCATGGGGTGCCATCGTTGTGGCTTCATCTGTGGAAGAAGCAAAAACGCGCGCAAAATCTTTGATCGCTGAAAAAAAGAAAATCGATAAGGACTGGGTCTACCAGGTCTCTCGCAAACAAGCGGAAGTTCGAAAAGGCGGAAATTTGCGCGGTCCAAAAATGGCCGTGATCGACTTTGGTAGCAAAGAAAATATTCTTCGAGAGCTTTCCTATTTTTGTTCCGAAATAAAAATTTTTAATTCCCGAGCTTCTGCTGAAGACATAATGGCCTACAAAGCCCAAGGCGTCATGCTAACAAATGGCCCTGGAGATCCAGGTGATGTTCAGGTGGCCGTCGAGACCGTGCAAAAACTTTTGGGAAAGACTCCGATCTTTGGAATTTGCATGGGCCATCAAATTTTGGGGCTTGCACTTGGAGCTAAGACTTACAAATTAAAGTTCGGTCATCGAGGATCGAATCATCCGATCAAAGACAGCCTCCTTAATCGTATTTACATGAGCAGCCAAAATCATGGTTATGCTGTCGACGAAAAAACATTACCGGCTGACGTGAAGGTCACCCAAGTTAATTTGAACGATCACACAGTGGCGGGTCTTTTTAGTGAAAAAAGAAAATGCTTAGGAATACAGTATCATCCTGAAAGTTGTCCCGGTCCCCACGAAGGCCGCGACCTTTTTAAATTTTTCCTAGAGAGGGTGCTGATGTGAATGAATTCGAAAAACTGATGGGAAAAATCCTTCAGTGCTTTGCCGGCGAAAATATGAAAGAAGAGCTGGCTCAAGCAAAAAAAGAATTTTTTGGCAACGTCGCTTTATCGGAAGACAGCTCTGGGAAATTTGAAATGCGCATGGCTCAATTTTATGATTGGTATTTTTTTACACGGCCACTCAGTGGCTATGGACAAACACCATTGAATTCATGTTTTATGGCCAGGGAACTGCGTTTTTCTGAGCAAGAAAAACACTTGTTAGAGGGCTTGAAAAAAAATATCCATTCGCTTTTTCAATTTATCAAAATTAAAGACGAAGACGTCCACATTAAAGATTTATTAAAGGGACAAAAGCTGGTTGTTAAAAAGTCCCCATGGATTTACGGGTTTGAAGTGGATGAATTTTTTGAAGCTCGCCTGATTCCTTTGGGTGAAACCTATGTGTTTACTCGCGGGATGTGCTTTCATCCGCAAAGTGCTTCAGCGTATATTAATTCTGAAATCAAGGCTCACTCTAAAGACCCTGACAAAAATCCGGATCATTTGATGCTGAAGCTGATAAAAATGCGTTATAAATTTGAGCAGTATAAACACCTTCAGCCCGATATGATTTACTCAAACGACAGTAAAGTATTATCGCGCTGATAGGAAATTTAGGGGGACTATGCCTCGCCGTCAGGATGTTAAAAAGGTATTAATTATTGGCAGTGGACCGATTGTTATCGGTCAAGCCTGTGAATTTGATTACTCCGGCACTCAAGCCTGTAAGGCCTTGATGAAGGAAGGACTCGAAGTCATTCTGGTAAATTCAAATCCCGCCACAATTATGACTGATCCTGACATTGCGACTCGTGTTTATGTAGAACCTTTAAAAGTTGAATTCTTAGAAAAGATTATTGAACTGGAGCGGCCTGACTCTGTCATTCCAACATTGGGCGGACAAACAGCTTTGAACTTAGCTTTGCAATTGCATGGTGATGGAATCTTAGAAAAGTACAACGTTCGACTTCTTGGCGCCACACCAACAGTTATTCGCGCCGCCGAAGACCGTGAAACCTTTCGTGGAATTTTAGATAAAGTCGGAGCTAAATATCCCGCCAGTTTTTTAATTAGAAATTTTGAAGATGGCCTAAACGCAGGTGATGAATTAGGTTACCCGTTGATCCTTCGCCCTAATTATACACTGGGTGGGGGCGGCGGAGGCATCGCCTACACTCCGGATGATTATAAAAGTATGCTTGTTCAGGCGCTGCATGAAAGTCCGACCTCTGAAGTGCTCGTAGAAGCCAGCATTTTAGGGTGGAAAGAATTTGAACTTGAAGTCATGCGCGATAAGGCGGGAACCTTTGTTGTCGTTTGCTCGATTGAAAACTTTGATCCCTGCGGCGTGCACACGGGCGACAGTATCACGGTCGCACCTCATCTGACTTTGCCTGATTGTGAATATCAAGCCATGCGCGATGAAGCTTGCAAGATTTTAAATGAAGTCGGTGTTGAAACCGGCGGCGCTAATATTCAGTTTGCGACTCATCCTGTCACTAATGAACGTGTCGTGATCGAAATGAATCCCAGGGTCAGTCGCTCATCAGCGTTGGCTAGTAAGGCAACGGGCTTTCCTATTGCAAAAATCGCAGCTTTATTGGCTGTCGGTTACACGTTGGATGAAATTCAAAATGATATCACGAAAACGACACCATCTTGCTATGAGCCAGCGCTTGATTATGTCGTCACAAAAATTCCAAGATTTGCTTTTGAAAAATTTCTGGGCGCTAAAGACTTGCTAACGACACAAATGAAAAGTGTGGGCGAAGTCATGGGAATTGGGCGCACTTTTCAAGAGTCTCTGATGAAAGCCTTAGCCTCTTTGGAAATGCATCCGGAAGCAATTCCTGAAGTTAATTTCGCTATCGACCGGGTTTCTTATCCCAACAGTCAGCGGATTTGGCATATTTTTCAAGCGTTTCGAATAGGAAAGTCCGTCGCAGAAATCAATGAGCTAACGGGAATCACTCCTTGGTTTTTAGAACAAATCGAAGGACTGATTCAATTTGAAAAACAATTTGTTAATTTGTACCAACAAGATCCAATCGATGCTTTACGGCAAGGCAAGCGCAAGGGTTTTTCAGATGCCAGGCTTGCAAAACTTTTAAGTCCTTCGGCCGCAATGAACGAAGAAAGTATTCGACTTCAACGTGAAAGAGCGAAAATTTTCCCAGGGTATGCTCAAGTAGACACTTGTGCCGGTGAATTCGCTTCAGCAACACCGTATTTCTATTCCTCCTACTGGTTGGAATCGACGCCACTTCCTGACTTTAAAAACAGTATCGCTATTATTGGAAGCGGTCCGAATCGCATTGGGCAAGGCATCGAATTTGACTATAGCTGCGTCCGAGGCGTTAAGGCCTTTCAAAAATCTGGCAAAAAAGTTGCCATGATCAACTCAAATCCTGAAACCGTTTCGACGGATTATGACACCTCTGATATTTTATTTTTTGAACCTCTGACGTCTGAAAGTTTGATCGAGATTTTTCGCTACGTAGAGCCAGCAGGTTTTGTTTCTCAGTTGGGTGGCCAAACACCCATTTCTTTAGCACCGTCCCTCGTCAAAGCGGGCTATAAACTTTTAGGATCAACGCTAGAGTCCATTGACCTCGCAGAAGACCGTGCACAATTCACTAAAATCTGCCAAGAGCTTGATTTTAA
>JAYWDA010000048.1:0-8302 GCA_043780105.1 Pseudobdellovibrionaceae bacterium
CCCGACCAAAACTCCAATATTTTGCAGACGATTTTTCTTTTTTAACTCTACAAGCTCAATGAGCGACTGCGGATTATTTTTTATATCTTCTAAGTTCTCATAGGAAAAAGTCTCAAGCCCCTCGATCCCCATCGATTGGCAGGTTTGTTCAAAGATATCAGTGACACTTTCGTTGCTATTTTCCAACCCTGAATTAAGTCTGAAATGAGTTTGCACCTTACAATTGCTTTTTTTGGTGAAGCGATTCACAAAACTTGCTACATCTTTTGCATCCGGCGTGCTGATCCGGCTAAGCCCCAACTCAAAGGCACGACTAAGAACAAGACCTCGATCGCTTGCTGTTGAAGCCGTCAATCCAAGAATAAAATCAGGTCTTTTCATTATCGTCCTTTTCCCAACAAAACCACACTGACGGTTTTGAGCAGGATTTGTAAATCCATCAAGAAGGTGAAGTTTTTAATATAAAACAAATCGTACTGCAATTTTTCACGAGCATCTTCAACACTAGCACCGTAAGGGTATAAAACTTGGGCCCAACCCGTCAATCCAGGTCGCACGATATGCCGCAGATGATAGTACGGAATGGCTTTTTCTAAATCGATATTAAACTCAGGTCGCTCAGGCCGAGGGCCAATAAAACTCATATCGCCTTTTAACACATTCCAAAGCTGCGGCAGCTCATCCAATCGGGTCAGGCGAATGAATTTTCCGACAGGAGTGACTCGCTGATCATTTTTTTGGGCCCATTGCACGCCAGCGGCTTCGGCATCTTGGCGCATGGAGCGGAATTTATAAATTGTAAATGCGTCGCCGTCCTTACCGGTTCTTGTCTGCTGGTAAACGATCAAGTCACCCGGTGAATCTAATTTAACTAACAGGGCCGTCAGGAGTAATAAAGGCCAAGTGACAAGCAGTAATCCCGCCGAAAAAAATATATCAGTTAATCTTTTAAGTCTTAATCGAAACCGATTGGCGACTAACGAAAAACCATCGCTTAAGAAAAACCAAGCAGCTCCAAGATGGAATACTGGTATTTTTCGCCAGGTGAATTCGTAAAATTTCGAGAGATCAATAATCCGCAAGCCAGAAAAACGGGCTTTTAAAAGTTCGCTTCCGATTTCTTTTTCAATCAGGTCCATGGGTGCTGCAATCACCCAGGCTGACCATGACTTTTCTGTCGCTTCGGCAAAGTTTTTCCATGACAGCGAAACTTTATCTTCCGCATCCGGGTCTCTTAAAGCCCAAAACCAATGGCCCTGAAAACGATTTTTCTTCAACTCAAGCTCTAAAAATTCGCGATCCTTTTTTTCGGCAAAAATCAGAATTTTCGCGGCACTTCGGACTTGCTTGAAATGGCGCCATAAGACAAAGCGGAACAAGGCCGCAAAAAGATAATAAAAGAGCAGCGAGCCCAATAATATACCGCGACCAAAAAGACCGGCACGATCTGAACTCATCAAGTAATTTAAAAGAATGGTTGCCACAAAAGTAAAAACAACGGTTAACAGCAACCGAAGACTTAAAGGTAAGAAATTTTCATCTCGATCTAAATCATAAGTGCCAAAAATATACAGACTTGCCAGCAGAATAAAACTGATCAGCCAAAAAGCCGGAGCTCCCGCCAGCACTTGAATAAGACCGCCCAGACGAAGCCTAAAAATCAAGGCTACAATCAAAGCAAACACGATGGCATCGGCCGCCATAATCCAAGCTTTAGTTTTTGGTGTCAGTCGAAAACGGTGACTTTTCATTCAAAGCTCTTTCCAGTTTCTAAATTATAATTTTAAAGTTTCTAACCAGTCACTGACCAGTTTTGAAAAATTCATCTTTTCTTGAACAAACCGAAGATTTTTTTGACCTCGCGCTCGAACCTCAGATTCCTGGTTTATTAATTCTAGTATTTTACCTTTTAATGCTTTGGGATTTTCAGGCGACACTATCCATCCGCCTCCGCAAGACTCTAAAAGCCCAGCGCCTTCGCCAAATCCAGCGTATAAAACCGCTTTACCCATGGCCATGAGCGGAAACATTTTTGCTGGCCGGGTCTCTAGCGCCAAAGGTGAATTTCGCACATGAATCAGCCCCATATAAGCAAGCTGAATGTAATCAGCTAAAATCACCGGATCGACGGGATCAATAAATAGAACTTGAGCGACTTTTTTATCAGCCGCAAGCTTCTTTAAGCGATTTTTTTCGGATCCGCCACCCACAAGTAAAAAGATCACTTCGGGGTGGTCTTGCATCAGCGCCGCTGTTTCAATCACGGTTTCTAAAGCGTGTGCATAGCCATGATTGCCCGCATAAATAAAAACTTTTTTATCTTTGAGCTGATGGGTTTGAATCAGCTTTTCTAAAGGCTCACGCGGATGAAAGACCTCGGTATCGACCCCATTAGGAAGAAAAAGGACTTTTTCAGGTGGCAGATTTTTTTCTTTTAATAAAATCTCTCGAACTCCTTCGGTCACGGCCACAACATACTTTGATTTTTTATAAATCCAAGCTTCTAGAGCTAGAGCTAGCTTCATAAAAAATGTGGTCCCCAAACCTTGCAGATGCTCAACAGACCGAGGCCAAAGGTCGGCGACATAAAAAATCATCGGCACTTTAAAAATTCGACTGTAAAGAAACCCAGTCAAACCTAAAAACAAGGGCCCGGAATTTACCATAACTAAATCCGGCTTATTGATTTTAAAAATTCCCGCAGTTGATGTGACCATTAACGATAAATATGTCAGCAATCGACCCAGCGCTTTTCCTTGCGAAGTCCACAACCAGAACCTATAAACCAGGGCTCCTTGAAAATTTTCACAGCGGTAAAGTTCGCCTTGATAGTTTGAGTCCACCCGGCCTTGTGGATAATTTGGCATGGCTGTAACAACTTCCACCGAATGACCCAGCTGTTGCAAGGCTCTTGATGTGGCGGCGAGCCTTGTCTGTGCGGCGCCAACTTCTGGTGGAAAATATTGAGTGATGATTAAAAATTTCATACAGGCGACTGAAACAATTCTTGCAGCTCGGTGGGCCGCGGATAATTAATTAAAACACCGCGAAGCTTACCATGAAAAACAAACATGGATCCCGCCGCCACCGCCGACGCTCCTGCACCAAAAATAGCTCGATGAAAATCTTTAAGGTCATGCGCGCCCCCGCTGGCAACAACAGGAATAGACACCGCCTGGCTGACCGCTTGAATAATTTCTAGATCGTAACCAGATCTTGTGCCGTCGCGGTCGATGGAATTTAATAAAATTTCGCCGGCACCTAACTCTTCCATGCGGCGGGCATAGTCGACAGGTGTGACCTTGTTGGGCCGTCGACCGTAATCAACAAAGGTATCGTACCTACCCCAAAAATTTTTTTTAATGTCAATAGCAGCAACGACACTTTGATTGCCATAAGCCTGCGATGTTTTCTCTAAAAGTTGAGGATGAGTCATAGCTGCAGTATTGAAAGAAATTTTTTCGACACCCAGAAAAAATAATTTTTCGACGTGCGAAAATTCACGCACAGCTCCACCGTAGGTCACAGGCATAAAAGCCTCACTGATGATCTCAGAAAGTTTAGCCCATTGCGGAGCATGGCCATTTCTGCCGCTGGTGATATCCAGTAAAATTAGCTCGTCGACTTCACTGTCATTAAAAATTTTCATGGCATTGATGGGATCACCGATATACTTTGGCTGATCGAATTGAACGGTTTTCACAAGACCATCGCCGCTTAAAAGTAGAACTGGAATCACTCTGGGGCGCATTTTTCTTATCCCCGGATTCATAGTTTCTCCGCAAAATTTTTAAATAGTGCCATGCCAAATTTATGACTTTTTTCAGGATGAAATTGCACGCCGTAAAGATTTTCTTTTTGAATCGCGGATGTGAAAGTGACTCCGTAATCGGTTTGCAATAAATCGTAATCTGAAACTTTAGTTTCCATGTAGTAAGAATGGGCAAAATAAAAACGGGGCTCAAGATCAAAGTCAGCGATCAGCTTTGATTCTTTAAGCGGCTTGACCCAATTCCATCCCATATGAGGAACTTTCAAATCTTTTTGACTTTTAAATTTCTTCACTTCAGCTGGAACCCATCCTAAACCGGCTTCAGTCCCCTCTTCACTTTTTTCGGCCAGCATTTGAAAGCCAACACAGATTCCTAGAGTTGGAGTTTTTTCGACTAAAACTTTTTTTTGCAGTAAGGGAATTAAACCTGATCTTTGCAAGGCTTGCATGCAAAAATCAAAGCGGCCAATTCCTGGCAAGACAAGCTTTGTGGCTTGTGCGATAACAGCCGGATCTTTTGAAATTTGCGAAGCGGCTCCCACTTTTTTAAACATATTTTGAACAGAACCTAGGTTGCCCACTTCATAGTCAATAATGACAATCATGCTTCGAGAATAAGGGCTTTAAACGCTGAATGTCAACGAAGGGAGTTGCCTGTTCTGCCACTTCAGTGATTCAGTGAATTGATGATTTCTTACCAAGTTTGCAAGCGCTGTGTAATGGACACAACCGACCCCAATATTCGCTTCAATCAGCAGGGCATCTGTAACCACTGCGAAGCTTTTGACCAGCTTAAAAAAGAATGGCCATTGCAAAGTTATCTCGAAGAAAAAACTCTTGAAAAACATTTTGCTCAAATTAAGAAGGACGGCCAAGGGAAAGAATGGGATTGCCTGGTCGGTCTTTCTGGTGGCGTTGATAGTTCGTATATTGCTTGGCTTGCTCACCAGCACGGACTTCGCCCACTTTGTGTGCATTTAGACAATGGGTGGAATTCAGAACTAGCCACGGCCAACATCCACGGGATTGTTTCAAAATTAGGCTTTGAACTGCATACGCATGTCATCGATTGGCAGGAATTTAAGGATTTACAAAGAGCGTTTTTCAAAGCCCAGGTGGTTGATATTGAAATGCTCAGTGATCATGCTATTTTCGGTGTGATCTTAAAGTTAGCCCGAAAGTACAACTTAAAGCACATTCTTAGTGGCGCCAATCATTCGACCGAAGCGGTCATGCCAAAAGCTTGGGTGCATCGAAAATCGGATGAAAAAAATATTAAATCTATTCACGCGCAGCACGGTACAAAAAAATTAAAAACCTTCCCCTTTGTCAGCACTCTTCAGCATGTTTTTTTTATGTACGGCATGCGCTACCAAGTTCATAAACCGCTGAACTGGATTGATTATAATAAGGCCGAAGCCAAAGCGCTTTTACAAAAGGAATTGGGTTGGCGGGATTATGGTGGCAAGCATTATGAATCCATCTTTACTAAGTTTTATCAGGCCCATATTTTACCGACAAAATTTAAGATCGATAAGCGAAAAGCCCATCTCTCAACGCTGATTAACTCGGGTCAAATCACCCGCGATCAAGCGCTGACCGAGCTCGACGCACCACTTTATTCTCCCCGAGAGTTAGAATCTGATACCGAATATGTCTGCAAAAAGCTGGGCTTTACTCGAATAGAAATGGAAGAATATCTAAAATCGCCGGCTGTGGCCCATAGCAGCTATGCCTCGGATCAGCCCATTTATGATCTATTATTTTGGATTCGTGAAAACATCGTCCGTCGCACTTGAAAAGGCTCCAAAAGCCAAGTAATTTATCCTTCTACGGAGTTATCCATGTTGAACTTTGCACTGATCGGTTGCGGCCGAATTGCTAAACGCCATAGCGAACTTTTAGGTCTTGGTCAAATTCCTGGGGCGCGCTTAGCGGCTGTCGCAGATTTGGAATTGAATCGAGCTCAAGCGATTGGCGAACGATTTAAAATCCCTTTCTATCAAGATTTTCGTGAAATGCTGGAAAAAGAAAAAATTGATGTCGTCACGATTTTAACTCCCAGTGGAATGCATGCTGAGCATGCCATTGCAGTGGCGGAATTTAAAAAACATATCGTCGTTGAAAAACCGATGGCTTTGACTTTGGCTGATGCCGAAAAAATGATTGTAGCCAGCGAAAAAAATAAAGTTGAACTTTTCATTGTTAAACAAAATCGCTTTAATGTCCCTGTTGTTCGCCTGCGCCAAGAATTAGAATCAGGTCGCTTTGGAAGATTAGTGATGGGAACAGTCCGAGTCCGCTGGTGCCGTGATCAAAGTTATTACGATCAAGATTCTTGGCGGGGCACTTGGCAGTATGATGGTGGTGCTTTCACGAATCAGGCCAGTCATCATGTAGATCTTTTGCACTGGATGATGGGCGATGTTGAATCTGTTTTTGCTAAATCAGAGACCTACCTCGTCGACACAGAAACTGAAGATACTGGCATTGCCCTTTTAAAATTTAAAAATGGTGCCATGGGTGTGATCGAAGCAACAACAGCTTGTCGCCCCAAAGATTTAGAAGGCTCAATCTCTGTTTTGGGCGAACGTGGCAGCGTTGAAATCAGTGGCTTTGCCGTCAATCAAATGCGCACGTGGAACTTTCAACCCACGACGCAAGAAGATCAAAATATCATTCAAAATTACTCCGTCAATCCACCTAATGTTTATGGATATGGACACAAAGCTTTTTTAGAACATGTTGTTGAGTGCTTAACAGAAGGCAAAAAAAGCTTCCTCAGTGGACGTGAGGGTAAAAAAAGTTTGGAACTGATCACAGCTATCTACGAATCCATTGAGACCAAAAAGGAGATACACTTTCCTTTTACTGCCACCCATTGCCGATTAGGAAAAAAATCATGATTGCAAAGACAGCTATTATTTATCCGCAAGTCAAACTTGGTAAAAATGCAATTGTTGAAGATTATTGCATTATCGGAGCGCCCCTTCGCGATGGCTCAATGCCGGAAACGGTGATCGGTGACAATGCTCATTTAAGATCTTTTACTGTGATCTATGCTGGGAACCATATTGGTTCGAATTTTCAAACTGGTAATAAAGCTAATATCCGCGAAAATAATAAAATTGGTAACAACGTCAGTATCGGAACCTTAACAGTTATTGAACATCACGTTGTGATTGAAGATAATGTTCGAATTCATACAAGCACCCTTATTTGTGAATATTCAGTTTTAAAAAAAGGCTGTTGGATTGGCCCTCATGTTGTCACGACCAACGTGAAAGTTCCATTGTCTCCAGAATCAAAAGCTAATTTGCAAGCCCCTGTTATCGAAGAGGGAGCCATTATTGGTGGCAACTGCACACTTTCACCTGGCGTCGTCATTGGCCCCAACGCGCTGGTCGGTTCGGGCTCGAATCTGACAAAAAATATTAAAGCTGATCATGTGGCCTATGGACATCCCGCTTCAGAAAAAAGGACTCGGTAAATGGATATTCCTTTAATGGACATTCAAGCTCAGTATTTAAGTGTTAAACTTGAAATTGATCAGGCTGTCCAAAAAGTGATTCATCAAGCCCAATTTGTCGGCGGCGAAGAAAAAGATTTGTTTGAGCAGGAATTCAGTGTCGCCATCGGTGCCAAGGAAACGATCGGCGTCGGCAACGGCACTGATGCGATTTTTCTTATTTTAAAAGCCTTAGGAATTGGTCCTGGTGACGAAGTTGTGACCGCCGCAAACTCCTTTATTGCGTCTTCTGAGGCCATCACGGCCTGCGGCGCCCGCGTTGTCTTTTGTGATATCGATGAAACTTCTTCGTTGATGGATCTGAATTTATTAGAAAATATTCTTAGAAAGTCCTCTGTCAAAAGCGGCGGAAAAATTAAAGCTATTCTTCCGGTTCATTTATATGGTCGCGTTCTAGATATGACGGCTGTCATGGGACTTGCTAAAAGATACGATGTTAAAGTGATTGAAGATACGGCGCAGGCCCACTTGGCTCGCTGGCAAGGCCAGTGTGCTGGAACCTTCGGACACGCTGGGACTTTTAGTTTTTATCCCGGAAAAAATTTAGGCGCGTTCGGTGACGCTGGAGCTGTCGTCACAAATGATAGTGCCTTGGCGTCGAAAATCAGAAAGCTTGCCAATCACGGACGAATTTCAAAATACGATCACGATATGGAAGGTTTTAATTCTAGGTTAGATACTTTGCAGGCAGCAGTGCTACGAGTAAAACTTCGGCATCTGGCCAAGTGGACTGCGGCCCGCCAGCAAAAAGCACAAAAATATCACCAGCTGTTAGAAAAACTTCCCCAGGTCCTTCGTCCGGTGATGCCGCCGACCGAACAACATTGCTTTCATCTTTACGTCACTCATGTTGAAAATCGGGATCATCTTCTTGAGGGCTTAAAGAAAAAAAATGTTCACGCCGGCATTCACTACCCCATCGCTTTGCCATTTTTAAAAGCTTATTCTTATTTAAAACATCAACCGCAGGATTTTCCCGTGGCTTTCAGGTTACAAAGTCG
>JAYWDA010000049.1:0-2149 GCA_043780105.1 Pseudobdellovibrionaceae bacterium
GATGACATTAAACCTTACATTCAAAAATTGGCTCTTAAGTCAGAATTTTTTAATGACGTCTTACTTCAAATGAAGCCTTAAAATTGTGATGTCATCGTCAAAGTGGGATTTTCCAGCGGCCGCTTGCAGCCCATTTAAGATACTATCTTCCCAGCCTAGGTGAGGCGCCTGAGATAAAAGCTTAGCAAATTTTCTTTCATTAAAGTCACCAGCATTGCCCATATTATTTAATTCAAAAGCTCCGTCGGTAAAGCAGTAAACAGAGTCTCCTGGTTCAAGCTGGGTTTTTTCCATCGTAAAAACATAATCTAGATTAAAAGTATCGGCAAAGATCAAAGGCCCAGGATATATTAAAATTTGTTGGCTCCCTCCTGCGCGAGTTAATATGGGAGCTGGTGCATTGCTGGCACAAACTTCTAAGATTTTTGAATTCAGATTAAATCGATAAGTTTGTAAGCCCACCGCATAGGTTAATTTATACTCAACAAAGCGCCGGCAGAAATCTTTGATTAAAAAAGCTAATTCCAAAGGGACCGGACTGCTGGACATGATCTCTTGGAAAATCCCTTTAATTAAATAGGTCACCTGCGCCGAAGCTGTCCCGTGACTGGTCACATCAGCAAGATAAAAGTAAAGCCAGGAGCCTTGCTGATAGACATCGAAAAAATCTCCGGAAAGATCTTCCGAAGGGTGATAAAAGACATCCATGAATACGGATTCAAACTCTTGATGTAAAGGTGGCATCAGGGATTGCTGAATTTCGCGGGCCGCTTTGATTCCTTCGCCCAAATCACTAAGCAGCGTTTCAACAGTTCGATTTAATTCTTTTAATTTTCCATTCGTAGCATTAAGTTCTTCAGAAGAAATCGAAAGACTGCGATTCGCCATTCCTAACATTTTATCGGCTTGGTCGTAGGCAGCTTCAACGGTTCCCGTAAATGCTTGGAAGCCTTCGATAAATTTAACAAGTTGTTCTTGATCAGGCGTAAGACTTGGAAGTGATCGCAAATGAGTGATCACTTCCAATATTTCTTGATCAAAGTCTGCATTGCCAAAAGATTTCTTAAATTGGCGCTGCAGTTTTTTTGAAACGGACATCTAATCCCTGAAAACTGTGATCGTCATCGTTTGGTTGTGAAGGCGACAATCTGTAATAACCCCTGCGGAAGGACAAATTTCTCCGTTGGAATAAAATCCAGTCACCGGTGCGCCTTTTAATTGTTCTCTGACGGTTTCGACTTCTTCTTCGATATCTTCTTCACCGACAACAAGTTTACGACCAACGCAGCTGACTAAGATTCCTAAAGAGTCTGCCGCATCAACGGAAAGCATTCCTTTTCCAGCTAGATCGGCGGCTAGGCCCGCACCTTTTACAAGATCCGTGGTCTGGGCGTGCATCAATCGCACATTTCCATCCTGAGGCACGTCACCAGCTAAAATAAGACTGCCAGTCTTTTCGTCGATTCCCAAAATGGTTCGGATCAAATCTGACTTATCTTCACCATGTTCAAGAACTGATAAAGGGAAATGCAACGCCGAACCAGGTAAATCTTTGGCAAATTCTCCTAAATAATTTTTGTAAACAGTCAAAGCTGACACTCCGTCAATTTCATATAAAATATTTCCGATCACTTTAGTTACTTTACGACTTGGTCCAAAAGCTTGCCAGCCTCCGACAGAGCCGAAAGAAACTTTAACTGAATCCCCGTAGAATCCAATCGCTGCACAACCTTCGTTCATAACAGTCTCATCAAGCATAACAAAAGTTTTTGTAAAGCGTCCGTTATCACCGGCAAGACCCCCGGTAATAATAACTTTATTTCCTACTTTTTTCTGTATTCCTTGGATCATGGCACTGCCATTAATATTGGTACCTTGAGCCAGAATGAAAACGGCTGTCAAATCAGGTGCGGCTAAGGCCGTCGCTAAACGGTGACCCATCGCTTCGGAATCTTCAATTCCTTTTGATGTTTCTGAAGCTAATTTGATGTTTGGATTTTTAAAAGTAGCTGCTGTTAAAACTAAACTTCCAGAGCTGATTCCGTCATTGACGATTTCACCTGCGGTCGAGCAACCAATCACGTGAGCTTTTGGAAACTCAGCTTTTAATTTTTTTGCAAAGCCTGAATCTTCAAAAAAATTACAATCC
>JAYWDA010000050.1:0-5517 GCA_043780105.1 Pseudobdellovibrionaceae bacterium
GCAAGGCAGAACAAATCGCTCAAGCTTCATTCCTCGGGAACCTTTGACGACGACAAGATCGCCGCGTTTGGATTCATGAGTCAGCTCATCAGACATTTCTTTTCTAAATTCGGGCCAAATCGAATGTTTGCTATTATTTCCAACATTTCTTAGACCGCGACGAAAAGCTTCCGCATCAGCGCCAATAAAATAGATTGAATCAAAGCCGGCTTGCCCGATCACTTCAGCAATCTCTTGATGAAAACCTGCCGAAAAATCACCCAGCTCTAACATCTGACCAAAGACTCCGATTTTTCGGCCTTTAATTTGTACGTTCTTAACGTTTTCAATCAGGGCTTTCATGCTGTCTGGATTAGCGTTATAACCATCAAAAATCATTTCAGCACCGGATTTTAACTTCAGCAATTGGTTACGACCCCAGTTGGTACGACACTTTTCCAAGGCCGGCCAAATTTCTTGAGGCTCCATTCCAGCCGCCAAGGCCAATGTCGCTGCAGCTGCTAGGTTCACTAAATTTTGTCGCCCAAACACCGGAATTTTTGCTTGTCCTTCAACCCCTAAAATATGACCCTTGACAGTCAGGTCAGTCAGGGACATCGACACAAATTGCAAAAATAAATCAGCTTTCGAATCTTGATTTGAAAAAGTTAAAATTGTTGCCTGATTAAAGCGAGTTTGCCCGCGGTCCCACATTTTTCGGGTGAAGGGATCGTCGATATTGTAAATACGGGTGGCTAGCGACGGTGAAAATTCATAAATTTCTTCTTTCGCCTTGGCAATGCCCAGCTGACTGCCAAAATGCTCTATATGAGCCGTTCCCACTGTTGTGCAAACAACAATATCAGGCTCAGCGATTTCTACGAGGCGTGTGATTTCGTTGGCGTGATTCATTCCCATTTCAAGAACTGCAACTTTATGTTCTGGCTCTAAATCCAGAAGCGAAAAAGGCAGACCCCAGTGATTATTAAACGAGCCCTTGCTGTAGTGAACATTAAATTGAGTTTCTAAAATAGCTGCCGTGAATTCTTTGGTGGTGGTTTTTCCGTTGGAGCCTGTCAATGCAATCACTTTGGTCTTCAACTTCTGCCGAATCGCTTTTGCCAAATCTTGCAGGGCCGTCAAAGTGTCTTTCACTTTAATAATCGTCACTTGATTTTTTAGCGCTGACAATTCAGCGCTGACTTCGTGAACTAAAACTCCCGCAGCCCCTTGTTGAATGGCTTGAACCACAAACTGATGCGCATCAAATTGTTCGCCTTTTAATGCTAGGAAAAGTTGGCCTGTCATATCTTTGCGAGTATCTGTCCCCACGCTTTTAAAAATCAAGTTCGGTTGGCTGAGGGCTGTTCCACCTGTTGCTTGTAAAATGAAGTTCAGCTCAAAGTTTTTCATAACAACTCCTTAAGAGCTTGTTGGGCCGATAGAAAATCACTGAAAGGTTTTTTTTCGGCACCAATGATTTGATAATCTTCGTGGCCTTTTCCTGCGATCAAAACGACATCATCAGAATCTGATTTTTTTATGGCCTCGCGAATGGCAGAGGCACGGTCGATTGTAGAATGAATTCGATTTTGATCGCTGGGTGAAATTTCAGCCATCACATCACGAATGATTTGCTCAGGATCTTCGGTGCGCGGATTGTCTGAAGTCACAATGACTTGATCCGAATATTTTAGCGCGATCACGGCCATTAACGGACGTTTGCCCTTATCGCGATCGCCACCACAGCCAAAAACAAGATGAATTTTGCTTTTACTTTTTCGTGTTTTACGAACTTGGGATAAGGCTTTTAAAACATTTTCTAAAGCATCCGGCGAATGAGCGTAATCCACCAGGACATGGCGATCTTGACTGTTCGGCACCATCTGCAATCGCCCTGGAATGCCGGAAAAGTTTTCAAGGCCTTTTAATATTAAATCCCATTTTATTCCGGCCGCGACACCGACTCCAACCGCCGCTAAGGCATTCAAAACATTATGCGTCCCACACAATGGCAGTTTAATTTCACTTTTTCCCCACGGAGCGATCAACTTAAAACGGGTGTAAGAAAAATTCACTTCTAAAATTTCAAAGCGCAGGTCGGAATCTTTTGTTCCATAAGTCAGAAGCTCGGTCTTTTCATGCACTCGAAGCTTGCGGCCCCAAGCATCTGCGATGTTGATAATGGCAAAGGTTGGAAACTTGGGCGAGTTTTCCATCAGATCCGTAAACAACCTTTGCTTGGCTTTAAAATAATTTTCCATGGTGCCATGATAATCCAAGTGATCCCTTGTGAGATTTGAATAAACCACAGCATTGAAAGGCACACTGTCGGCTCTTTTTTGATCAAGCGCATGGCTTGAAATTTCCAACGCCACAGCCGTGGCACCCAGTTCTTTAAATTCTTTCAAACGTTTTTGTAATGCGATCGGATCAGGAGTTGTCATCTCAGTCGGAAAAACTTTTTCGCCCAGGTGATGATTGACAGTTCCCATGACGCCGGTTCGATGTCCCGCTTGATTCAGAATGGATTCAACTAAATAAGTGATCGAAGTTTTACCATTCGTGCCAGTGACTCCGACGCAAAACAATTCCTGACCGGGGTCCCAATAATAACGACTGGCTAAAATATCTAGGGCTTGCCTTGAATCAGGAACCTCTAAAATAAACCCGCTGAAATCGGCGGGCACTTGTGATTTGTTCTCTAGCACCAAAGCGCTGGCGCCTTTTTGCACGGCTTCTTTTATAAAATTATGACCATCAAATTTTTGCCCGCGGACCGCCACAAAAACACTGCCCGGCACAACGGCGCGAGCGTCTTGAAATAGGCCACTGATTTCTAGGCTGCTCATTTTTTCCTCAGGCAGACCTGGGAAAACTGCAAAAAGATGTTGTAACTTCATCTCACTATCGTATGAGTAGAAAAATAATTGAGCAAACGAGGACATTATGCGCAAGTTTGGATCTTTGAACGCCCAGGATGCCTTTAAGGATGGAAACGCCCCTTGGGTCGTGGTTTTTCATGGGTACGGTGCCGATGCCTTTGACTTGTTTCCTTTGAATGAGATGATTCCGGCCCAATATCCTTTGAATTGGATTTTTCCTCAAGGCCCCCTTGAAGTTCCGATTGGCCCCGGATGGACAGGCCGCGCCTGGTGGAATATTAATATTGAACAAATTCAAAAAGACGCGGCTCAAGGTGTTGAACGCGATTTAAGCACAGAAGCCTCGCCACAAGCCGTAGCTTCAAGGCAAAAAGTAATCGCTGCGATCGAAACTTTAAAAGTTCCTTGGAATAAAGTCATTTTAGGTGGCTTCAGCCAAGGTGCCATGCTGGCGGTTGATATTTATTTGCACGCACCGCAATCTCCGATGGGACTTTTTGTTTGGTCTAGCGCATTAGTGAATAAGGTCGAATGGAAAGAACGCACTAAATCAGAAGATTTTCAAAACCGCCTTAAAGAAAATCCGCACCCAACTTATTTTCAAAGTCATGGCACCAACGATACAGTTTTAAGTTTAAAAAATGGTCAACGACTTGATAGCTTCCTGCAATCGGTAGGAATGAAGGGAAAAATGATCACCTTCAACGGCGGTCATGAAATTCCACCACAAGTTATTTTGGGAACTGCAGATTACCTAAAAGGCCTGCTGCACCCGAGCTGATTTAGACGACGTAAATGCTACTGCAAACGTAAGATTTTTGGATGGTGAATTTAATTTGAATTTCGCGGCCCGCCCAAAGACTTTCTAAAGTGCTTCCAGCGCCAAAATGAAGACTGGCCGTCGCTTGAAACGGATCTATTAAGAAGCTCACTTTATTATGATTCAAATTTTCACATTTGAACAAAGACTCTTTAAGACTCCACAAAATGGTTAAATAGACTTCCTTTGAATAATGCTCTGATAGGTTGTGGAATTGTTCTTTTTCAAAATCATCAGCCACATGCTTAAACATTTTTTCTGCGGCACTGACTTCGACAATCTTTTCAATATCAACGCCAATAATGCTAGGTTTTTGCACAAGGCCCAGCCAGCAGTAGTTGTCCTTGTGAGAAATCGAAATGTTGTAATCTAATTTTGCAAAATAGGGAGCCCCTTTGGCACTTCTTAAAACGGCCGCTTCTTTCGAAGACACTCCGGCCATTTTTCTTAATTCAAAACAGGAATGGGCGCGACAGCTCTGCAAAAGAGGAACTTTTGCGCTTTCGATATGTTCGAACTCGAGGTCGGTCAGAAGACTTAAATCATAATCTTCAAGGGGCAATGCCTGAGTCAGCGAAAGAATCATTCTAAAAACACTTGAATTTCGTTACGACCATTCACCGCTTCACCGGCCGCAGGGGAAGTCGATGAAACCACGCCTTGGCCATGGATATTAATTTTAATATCAGATCCCCCGACTTGCCGTAAAACTTCCCGCAAGCTTAAACCTTTTAAATCTGGGACTGTGGCTAAAGTTTTAGTCTGACCCTTATCTGCAATTTCTTGTAAAGTTCTGAAGCTGCTAAAACTTTCATTTTTTTCAATTTTATTTTTTGGTTTATTTTTAACGGCAAGTTCACTCAGCAAAGTCGGTGCAAGACCCTCTTTACGAGCCGCATAAGACGCAATTTTCGAAAAAATAGGCGCTGCCACTTGCGCACCGTAATAGGCTTTGCGCGGCTGATCGACCGCGATATAAATCACAAATTTAGGATCACTGGCCGGAATAAATCCGGCGAAGCTAGAAATATAAGCACCATTTGAATAGTCTCGTGTTTTACCACTGACTTTTTGAGCTGTTCCCGTTTTTCCGGCGACTAAAAAGCCGTTGACCTGCGCATTGATACCGGTGCCTCCAGGCTGCGTGATCGAGGTCAACATCAGGCGCATATTCGCCGCTTGGTCGGGCGACAAAACTTTTTTCAAATGCTGCGTCTGAAATTCTGTTAGCTCGCCCGTTTCTGAGTTTTTAACAGACTCAACAATATAGGGCTTATTCAACCATCCGCCGTTGGCGACCACTGCATACGCATTGGCAATTTGTAGAGCCGAGGCGGACATGCCTTGACCAAAGGAAACATTACTTAGCAGATGCTTATTCCAAGGCAAACTTTGTAAAACTCCCTTCGCTTCGCCAGGCATTTCAACACCCAGTTTTTGCGAAAATCCAAAATCCATAAGCGATTCACGAATTTTATCGTCACCCATTTCGAAAGCAATTTTTGTCGCCCCAATATTGGACGAATACGCTAGGATTTCTGGCACTGTCAGCCAGCCGAAACTGTGATGGGAATCGGCTTCTCTGATAATTCGATCGGCGACTTTAAAACTGCCATTTTCACAAAAATATTTACTGTTCGGTTGTAACTTCTTATCTCGAAGAGCCGCCGCGACAACAAAAGTTTTAATGGTCGATCCGGGTTCAAAAGTATCCGTGAGGGCGCGATTACGACGAAGTTCAGGCTTGGTGGTTAAAGCTTGGTTGGCATCAAAGACAGGGACGCTGGCCATCGCACGGATCGCTGATGACGACGCATCCAATACAACTCCAAC
>JAYWDA010000051.1:0-3995 GCA_043780105.1 Pseudobdellovibrionaceae bacterium
CAAGAAGATGCGATCAACCTAAAAAATAGTAAGCACGAAGAAGGTCAGACTGAAGCTGGCACCTTGGCCACTGGACATGATAGTGATTGCGTCAGCTGCAAGGCTTCTCAAGAAGTAAATGGAACTCTGACGAACTATCCTCAGTCTCCAAAAGCTGAGGCCACGGCCAGTGCGACCGCTGCAACTAAGCCTGAAACTAAAAAAGGCCGAAAATAGCCTGAAGGTGTCTCTACATTTGACGACTCAAGTTGAGACACCTCATTAAACCCCTGAAAAGACACATAAAAACACCCTCTCAGCTCTCCAATTTCTTGGCACATGTTTAGCTACGTATAAGGTAGGAGGATGTATATGAAAACTATCATCACTATGGTTATTATGTCGTTAAGTCTATCAGCGGCTGCAAAATGCAATAAAGCCCTGAATCAAGATATCACTTTGAGCTCTAAAACAAGTGTCACTCGTGTCGATGCCAAAGAAGTTAAAGTAGATAAGAAGACTGAAAAGCGAAAAGGAAATTCCTAGTCGTTACACCTAAGATTTTATCGAGAGGCCTTAGCGCTTGTTTTTTGCGAGGGCCCTTGCCAAGCGGTTGCGATCGATTTGTAAAGATCGCGACACGCTAAAACTCCACCCGTCGCTGCACCTTGAATAAAGTGGGCTACCGTCGAATTTTCAAGCCATGCCTGAGTATGAGTTTCCATCGTTGTCCCGGCAATTTTAACCTGCATCAGGGAAATTAACAAAGCACTGATTAAAAGTGTTTTAAGGGCAAAAATCATTTCACTCATGTAGCAACCTCTCTGCGTTTCGAAAGCTGATGATCTAAAGTCTGAATCAATTTTTCTCGGGTGAATGGCTTCGTCATAATTTCATCAATGCCGTTTTCAATAGCTTGGGCATGGATCGATGAATCATCAAGACTGGTGCATGCAATCAAGCGCGCTTCAGGCCAACTCTTTCGAATTTCTGCAGCCAACTGAACTCCATTTTTTCCAGGCAGCACTAAATCCAGAAAAATAATATCTGGAAGAGTTTGCCGAACAAGTTCAGCGACTGCGGGTCCACCTTCGCTTTCACCGACACAAACGCCACCGACACTTCGGCAAACACCTTTGATCAGTTCGCGAATAAAAGCTGCGTCTTCAATAACTAGATATCTAAATGCCATGGGTATATTATAAGGGATTTAAACTTGATCCTACAGTCTAACAAAACTTTTTCAGACAAAAGACTTGTTAGCGACCCCAGCGGTAGCCAAAACCAAACATGACCATCGTATTGGTTACGCTGACATTACTCGGCGTTTTTTGCGTTTCAGGATCTAGCGGATTCGCTGCTCCATCAAAAGAATTTCGTTCTGAGGTAAGGGCCAGGTCATAAATAATCTGGCTGCCTCGGCTGAGTTTTAATTCTGATCCGAAGTTGACTCCTAAGCGGGCATTTTCCGTCGTCGATCCCGAGCTGATCTTAAGTCCTACTTTTTCTTCCTGATGCTGCAGTCGGGGATAAAAAAGTCCTCCGAAAACCCAAGAAAAGTGAGTTCCACTAGGGATTCTTGAAGTCACGCGCACTCCAAGGCCTGAAGAAATCAGCTTGGGACGATATAAGTTATCACTAGGAGGACTAAATTTGTCTTCGCTGTAAACCAAATCAAAATCCATCGACTGACTGTCTTTAGCGGAAGTAAAATATTTTCTAAATTTAAAGGCTAAATCGATATCTTCATATTTGGCTGGCACTTTGGAGGATGTCGAACTATCTCCAGCAACACTAGCACCCAGAGAAAATAAGATCCGCCCATGCAAGCCTAAGGTCGGAGTCATCCATACATTTGAAGATAAATTTAAGGCTGAAAAGAAACTATTATAATTTCTGTAAGAGTAATTGGCGGTCGATCCATTGTAGACAAACGTCGGTGAAACTTGAATCTCCATTTGATTTTTCCGCACATCATCTTCAGACAAGATCGAACGATCAGACCCGTCCGCATCTTCAGTCCTTAGAGCAGGCTCTTTAGGTTGAATAATCCCAGGACTAGCGGGCGCATTCGAAAGCTCTGCCGGCACTTCGCCAGCGGGACTTCTTTTTTTACCAGAGGTCGAGCGATGAACAGTCGGGCCTGCAGGCTTAGTTTTCTTAATCTCATATCGACCATGGGCCACAGCTTCATCGGTCACAGGCGCTGTTGAGTTAATCCACATCGGTGAATAGGATCCACCAATCTGAGCTTGTGCCGGCAAAATTCCAAGAAGTATCAAAAGAAAAACCATACCTTTAATCCTCGGATTTTCGACTTGATTACTTGATGTGAATTTGACCCATTCGATAAGACCAGGCACAATTAAAGCATGACTGATGGACGTGGTCTTTTTCTGCTCTTATTTTCCTTCGTTTTTGCAACGTCGCTGGACCTTTCAGCCCAGACAAAAAACCAGAATACTTTCCTTAGTCAGGTCGACAAATCATTAACGATCCACACTGTTTTGCTGGTGCCGACCGAAGACAACGTTTCTGGAATTTACGCAAAACCAATCGATGAACATCTCAACGAAGTTTTAGGGCATGATCCGCAATGGACTCCTGCAGATTTTAAGAATTTTTCTGGTTGGAAATTAGATTCATTTTATTCAAATCCAAATGACGTGATCAAATTAACCAAAGCCGCTCAAGCCGATGCTGTTCTAAAGTTGCGCATATCCAAAGGCCCGGCCGGAATCAAAGGCAAGATGACTTTATTTTCGGCCGTCGACGGCTTGCCGATGGTGGAAGAATCTGTGGATAATGTCGAAAAATTTGAGCTTAGCGAAGTCACCCAAGTTTTTGAGCAAGCTTTAAAAAATTTACGCAACAAACTTCCTTACCGCGCTGAAGTTTTGTCACGCAAGGGTCAGGATTTAACTATCAACGCTGGAAAATCAGCAGGAATGAAAACTGGCACTGATGTTTCAGTCATTCAAATTTTAAAAGTCTACCGTCATCCAAAATTGAAGTTTATTGTTTCGACAGAAAAAGAAATTCTAGGAAAAGCGAGGCTTTATAAGGTTGAAGATACTTTAAGCTTTGCAAAACTGGTTCTGGAGCGCGAACCCGGTGTTGTTCAAGTCGGCGGAAAGGTTCTTCCTGATGAATACATCCAGTACTCTGAGCCCTACATCACCGAAGACGGAAAAGTTTTAAGTGATCTTGGAAAAAGAAAAGAAAAAGATATCGCTTACGGCGAAAAACCGGAGGAGTGGGTGCCCGATCATTCACCGCAATTTGGAAAAGTCGATGTCATGGGTGGCGTTTCTCAGTACAGCGAAACTGCAGATTTTCAATCGACAGGCGCCATTGATGGAACAAATAATATTGCACCAACCTTGGCACTCTCCGGAGAATTCTGGATCAGCCCAGTTTGGTTTGCCGGTCTTGATTTAAGAAGCTCAGCTTTTGGAGTTCCCAATAATTTACCAGGGTCACGACCAACAGTGATCAATATGACAAACAACTATTACCACGTAAAATTCGGTTACAATTTCTTACTAAGCCCTGACTTTTTCGGTCCAAGACTGCAGCTGACCGGTGGCTTCGCAAGATTTTCGTCACAAGCTTCAGTTTCAAGTCCCACGACTTTCACAAGCATGCAATTCAATGCCACCGTGATTGGTTTTGTCGCGCAAATGCCATTAGGTGAAGCCATCCCCACAGATGTCGGCGCCCGCTTCAATTATTATTTATCCCCGAATGTTTCAGAAAGTCCGTCATCAGGAAGTAACGGCAATGTAAAAATGAACGACTTCGCCTTCTTCCTAAACCATCACATTAAACCAAGACTCTCCTACCTAGGAGAACTACGTTTTGAAACCTACTCCGCAAAATTTTCAGACGGCCCAAGACCAGAACAGGTCAACGGCATCAACCACAAAATAACAACACTCCTTTTCGGAGTCGAATTCCTGTTTTAAATATTCCAATAAAACATGGCGCCCAAAATGCAAAAAGCGAAACTGGTT
>JAYWDA010000052.1:0-1843 GCA_043780105.1 Pseudobdellovibrionaceae bacterium
GAATTAATTTGACCGAGTGTTTGGGACAGTAGCCTGTAAAATTCTGCATGAAAGAACAATCAGGACAAATAAACTCTTCGGCTTGTAAGGATTCATCAAAAGATGCGTCCTGAGCTGTTTCAAATCCCAGTTTAATTAGATCAGCGCGCACCAACATCAGATCTGCCAAAGCAATTTCGATAAATAAATACTCTTTCATCGAAATACCTGGCGTGTTGTGAAAAAATGGTGAGGCTTCCGGAGAATTCTTTTTTCTGACTTGGGCTTGGTTGATTAAATCATCATCTGTAAATATTTGGTAAGTCGAACCGACTGAGTCTAATTTTTCGGAAAGCATTTTTATATGCAGCGGAGTCAGTGGCCCGTAAGTTCGACTTCGACCCGATTCACGGTTCATGCAGGGTAACGACATTCCGTGTTGGTAGTTTCCATAATCGTTACGGACTTTAGAATTGGAATTTGAATTTTAGCTTTTTCAAAAATCCACTGCGCTAATTTTTCTGAGGTTGGATTTTCAAGACCTGCAACTTCATTTAAAGTTCGATGATCTAGTTGAGTCAATAAAGGTTTCATGACCACTGAAATTTGGTGGTAATCCATGACCCAATCAAGTTCTGGCAATAACGGACCAACAAGAGTCAGTATAATCTTAAAACTGTGACCGTGCAGGCGGCTGCACGGGTGATCTGGAGGTAATTTCGGTAAAAATCTTGCGGATTCGATTTGAAAATGCTGCTTCAATTCAAAGTTCATGATAATTGTATTCCTATCACCGATTTATAAAGGATAGCAGATGGCTTTGACAACTCTTCATTTAGCTAAAGAAAATTTCAAGTTCTCTTCGGCGCATTTTTTGATTTTTGACTCGCAAAGTGCCGAAATGTTACATGGTCACAATTATCAAGTCCGGGTGGATATCACGGGTTCTGACGAAACAGATGAAGCAGAAGAAGATAGCCTGGGAAAAGATAAGTCTCGAATGGGGTATTTTGTTGATTTTAACGTGCTTAAGAAAACCATTAAGAGCCGTTTAGATCAGTGGGATGAGCATGTGCTGTTACCTGCAAAACACCCCGACATGAAATACAAAGTCAGCACCAGCGGGAAAAACTATGACATTCATTTTCGCGATCGTTTTTATTCTTTACCCATCAATGAAGTGATTTGGCTTGAAATTAATAACACCAGCGTCGAGCAGTTTTCACAGATTTTGGCGGCTGAATTTTTTCAAGCTTTTAAAAAATTTGGTATTCAAAAAATCTGTGTGGAAGTTGAAGAAACGCGCGGACAAAGTGCCTCAACAACGATTGAGTAACAACTATTGAATAATTTCACCAGCTGCGACTTCGCTGGGTTTAAGCTCTTTTCGGATACGGTAACTCCAGAAACAAATTCGTCCCGGGTCATTGACCCAAAAGTCGGTGCGGTCTTCGACCGCTTGGGGAAGGCCATTGCACGAAGTGCTGGCCAAATCATTAATCGATGTGACTTCTGTAACAGACCAAGACCAAAATGGCTTTTCTGTTTTTGACCAGTTGCGGTTGTAACCCTGATGACCTTTACTGATTTTTGCAAAAAGAATTTTTTCTAAATGGGGATCACTAATTTGCAGCCTAGCCTCAGAAATTAAATTTGGATCCGTTATTTTAGCGATGAAACTATCGCCGATGTTGTCTTGAGACTGCACTTCGAAGTAAGCAGCGGATTCGTCCACCACACTTGTTTGTGAAGCGATAACAGCAGGACCTTCTGAGCCTGACCTTAAAAGACTAAAAGCTGAAAATCGATTAGTCGCCTGGACCCTGGCATAAAACCAATTTTTTTCTTTTATTTTAACCGTCGT
>JAYWDA010000053.1:0-2948 GCA_043780105.1 Pseudobdellovibrionaceae bacterium
GCTGAGTTTTTTACCTTCGACATTGGGTAGATCGTTTTGAATGACGATCTTAAAGGTGGACCCCTTTCCTAGTGAACTTTCTTTTAAAGTCAGATCGCCGCCAAGAAGTTGAGCCAGCCTTTTTGAGAGTGCAAGCCCCAAGCCTGTTCCGCCAAATTTTCTTGTCATAGATTCGTCGGCTTGAACGAAAGGCTTAAAAAGACTTGCCTGATGTTCTATCGCAATACCCAGTCCCGTATCGCGCACTTCGAGTTCGAGCTGACCATTATTTTGCCGAACAGAAAGAGCCACCTTTCCGGATTGAGTGAACTTGATGGCGTTACCGATGACGTTAAAAAGAATTTGTTTAAGTCTTGTCGGGTCTGAAGTTATTTTATCGTTGATATTTACATCGATTTTAAATGTAAGCCTTAGATCCTTTTCTTGAGCTTTCACATTGAGCGCGGAAAGGACGTCTTCAATAACAGACCTGAGAGAGAATTCGAGCACTTCGACTTTTAAATGCCCGGCTTCCACTTTCGAGAGATCGAGAATATCGTTAATGAGCAGGGTCAGTTGCTCGCCATTTCGTTTCAATGTTTGTGCGTACTGTTTTCGATCTTCAGGTGCAATGTCAGTATCGGTAATAAGATCGGCAAAACCGATCATGACACCTAAAGGAGTTCTAATTTCGTGAGACATGTTTGCTAAAAAAGATGACTTAAGTTGGTTTGCGCGTTCGGCTTCTTCTTTAGCGCGTTTCAAATTTTCTTGGCTATGACTTAGTTCCTTCATTGTTTTTTGAAGTTGGAAGTTTGCATCTTGAATTTCATGGGCTCTTTGAAAGAGTTCAGAGGCGACACGAGATGAGCTATCTGGAGAATTTATTGTTTGGCCCATAATGTTTTGCTCGCGAATATAATCGGTGACTTCTTCTGCGCGGTGAATAATGTAGGCCACTTCGCCGTTGGTTCCCACGACCGGATAATTAATCGGGCTCCAGTATTTTTCTTCAAAATTTCCATCCGGATTTTGCACTTCGTATTTTTGAAGCGCCATGGTGTGGGTCTGCTTGTTTAGCAAAACAGACTCAAATGAGGCTTTAATGTTTTTTACGCCCGTCGCATTGGGGTCATTTGGATTATCAGGAAAAACATCGAATACATATTTGCCTAGAATCTCTTCTCGCTGAGTCATTGTTGCAGTGTTATAAGCATCGCTGACAGCTACAATTGTAAGTGAAGGACTTAACACAAGGTAATTCCCGGGAGCAGACTCAAACAAAACTCGAAAGTTGTTTTCACTTTCGCGAAGGGCTTGTTCAGACTTTTTACGCTCGTTGATGTCGGTAAAAAAAACAGCAATGCCACCATCATTTTTTGGATAAGCTCGAATCTCTGTCCAAAGATCAAGGGGCTTATAATAATCTTCGAAACGAACCTGAACTCGCTCAGCCATCGCCTTACGATATGATTTAAGGTACACTGAATCTTCAAAGCTCGGGTCTGAGAAGCAGAGTTCAATCAAATTACAACCAATTTGATCTTCTCGCTTAATTTGCACAATTTTTTCGTGTTGGCCATTCACTCGCGTTATCATCCAATTGTTATCGATAGCAAAAAAGGCATCGCTCATGCTTTCCAAAGTATCGATAAGATCTCGCTCGTTCTTAAGATTCTCGTCAATATCGGTATTGGTTCCAAACCATCTTGTGATGTTTCCGATTGAATCCCTAATTGGCAGCGCTCTGGATAAGAACCAGCGGTAATCTCCATCTTTTGATTTTAATTGGAAGGTGTCAGTCCATGGCTCTCCTGTGGCAAGGGCCTTCTTCCAAACTGGAAGCATTTGAGGCAAAAGCTCAGGATTATGTACGCTTTCCCAGCCCCAACCTTGCATCTGTTCAAATGTTGTCCCGGTATAATCATACCACTTATCGTTGTACCAAAAAATATGGCCATCAGGCTTTGCCATCCAGGCAAGTTGAGGAATTGAGTTCGCTAGAGTTTGAAACTGCGCCTCGTTTTCTTCTAGTACTTTTGTGGCAAGCTTCTGTTTAGTGATGTCTTTAAAAAAAGCAGCTATACCATTTTCAGGCGTCGGAAATGCGTCGACGGCGACCCAAGTATTTAAGGCGCTATTAAAAGTTTCGATGTGAACGGGGATTTTTTCGTTGATAACTTTGTGATAACCATCCCAGATGTTTGGAATTATGCTTGGGGGCCAAATATCCCAGTGATTTTTTCCTATGGTCTGACTTCTATCCAAGCCAGATATTCGTTCTTGATTTTTATTGACCCTTAAAATGCGAAAGTCTTTATCTAAAGAAATAAAACCATCACTCATGCTTTCCAAAACATCGACGATATTTTGATTTGCCTCAGAGACTTTGGTAAGAGTCAATTTAAGTTTTTCTTCATTTTCTTTTAAAGTTCTTTCAGCTAAAACTTTTCCAGTCGTTTCAGTGCAAGTGACAATGGCGCCACCAACAATGCCATCTTCTCCATAAACTGGTGAGTAACCATAGCTAAAGTAGCCATCGTCCATTTGGCTACTTCTTAAAATTGGAATAAGTTGGTCCTCGCTCCAAGTCGATTGACCCATCATCGCAATTTTAATTTGGGGGAGAGCGAACTGTTCCCATACATCTGGCCAAATCTCTAACCCGGTTTTTGCCATCACGTGCGGGTGTCTTAAATGGCCAAGAATTGGAATTTGAGCATCATTGTAAAAGCCAAATTTTTCTTTGCCCCAAAAAAGAAACATCGCCTGCCGAGAATTAAAAAGAATGCCTAGAGTTGTTTTCAGACAGACAGGCCACCCTTGTGGTTGACCCAAGGGATGTTTGGACCAATCGACCGCACGAGCCGCTTTTCCGGCTTCAGAGTTTCCAAAAAAATAGAGAAGATCCGAATTGTGTTTCGTTTCTGAAATTTTCATTTAGACCGATTTTTCGTTTTAAGAACTTA
>JAYWDA010000054.1:0-5213 GCA_043780105.1 Pseudobdellovibrionaceae bacterium
ACTTTTGATTATCAGAAGCACAAGATGAGACTGATTTTAGGAGCCGTCGCCTTTGGGGTTGTCATTATGATGGTTTTCTCAGGCGGTTCTGGTAAAGAAGAAAATTCGAAATCGACTTCAATGAAAGCGAACGACCCTCTTGCAAAGTTAACCCAAGAGCAAAAAACGATGGTTAAGCACCATTATCAGTTGGCAGAGAACTATTTAGCTCAACAGAAATGGTCTTTAGCAAAAGGGGAGCTGGATAAGGTCAAAGAAATTTTGCCAGAAACCTATCGCCAGTACGAGCGTACGAAAGACCTAGAAAATAATGCGGAACAAGGTCTTCTGAATGAGCAAGAGATTGAAAAGCTAGAAGCTCAGCAGGCGCAACAAAAACTTCAGCAAGAAAAAATCACGACTCAAGTGGCTGAATGTCGTAAGCTGATCAACCCAAACATAACTAAAGATCAAATCGAGGCGTGCCTCCAGCCGGCACTGCAGCTCAACCCAGAGGATTCGCAGATTAAACAGCTGAAGGGCATGGTAGAGCAAATTGTCACCGAACGCCTGATGTCTACGGAAAAAAAGAAAGAGGCTGATCATCAAGCAGCGCAATTGCGAATTCTTTTTCAAAAAGCTGAGCGGGAAGAAAGATCAGAAGATTATATCGCAGCCATAGCAACTTATCAGGCGGTGACAAAATCATCCTTGCCGGATCGTGAAAATTTAAAAAGTAGATCACACAGGCAAATCAACAATCTTAAAGGGCAAATGTCCTCAAAGACGCAGCGGTATCTTGCTGAGGCCGATAAAAATGTTCAAAGCCAACACTATAAAGAAGCCATACTGACATTACGAAAAGCAAAAAAAATCGATCCCAATAATCCAGAGCTGGATGAGAAAATTGATAATTATGTCCGAGAGCTGAAAAAGCAGACCCTGGTTATTTTCCAAGAAGGAATTCTTGAAGAAGGTTTTGGAAATATCGAGGGCAGTGAAGGAAAACCGGGCGCCAAAGATAAGTGGAAAAAAGTTTTAGAACTGGATGTTCCTGACGGCGAATATTATCAAAAAGCGCGACAACGGTTAAAAAAATATGGAGTGATGTAGCGTGGCACTGATGCATCGATCTTACGGTGGAAAAATATTCAGACCCAAGCCGCTCATCGTTGAGAATGAAAAGCTTTTAATTATGGCGTCTTGCTGGGGACCAGGGGATCAGGGCCAAAATCTTGTCGATGACGTTGCAAAATATGTAACAGCGGCTATGGGAGATGTTGAAGTCACATCCCATTTTGAGTATCTGACTTGCCTTTCTGATCAAGCCAATTATTTAAGAATTGCTACCCTATTAGCCAATGAAAATATTTTCCGTGGTGAAAATAAAAATGAATTTGTATCCGGCTATGAATTGACAGTGATTCTACGACATCAAAATCAACTATCGTGGGCTCAGGTTGGAGGTCCACATATATTAATCCGCCGAAATCAAAGGGCCTTAATGCCGTTATCAGTTCAGCTGGATGTATCAACGGAAGTTTCGTCAGGAAATCATTTAGCGCCTTTGCCCCATTGGCTTTTGGGTCTTGATTCGACCTGCCAAATTCAGTGTGGGGACGTGCGATTTCACGCTCAAGATCAGTTGGTCCTGGCAGGTTCAGATTATCTTTCAAAAGCACTTTTTATGGAAGGTTCTTCACAGCCCCTTAGCTTAGAAAAAGTCACGCAGTGGATGATCCAAGAAAATCCTGAGAGTCCTTTTTGGCTGGGTCTCTTGCCATTAAACGACTAAGAAAAATATTTTAGAAAGCTTCTTCTTCCCTGGGCAAAGATCTTAGGATGGACATTTTCAAAGTTTGATTTTCGGGTCGGCTGAAAAACAAATCGGTGTAGGTCGGATATAAAATCAAATCGGTACGGACATCCCATATTTCACAAAGTGCCATATTAGTTTTCAATATTTTCCGGTCGACTAATGAATTTTGATAGGCTTTTGCAAAACGATTTTTCAAGACCTCTTTCGAGCTATCCTTTGTGTCTACTTTAATCCAAGAAACTAAATCGCGAAATAGATTTTCTGGACAACTTTTCAACGCTAAAGAATCTAATACTGGAGCTTCAAGAAGGGACCAACAAGGGTCTTTGCTTTTTGAGTCAGAATCCGCCTGAATCTTTAACGCTGACATCAGTGACGAGCTTTTGGCTTTTCCTGCAAGAGTTTTTAGTAAACTCCAATCTTTTGTTTCAAGAGCAATGGTGGAAAGCCAATTCTGAAGCTCTTCATCGTCGGTATTTCTTTGATAAGCTTTGAATAAAGATTTTTTTAAGTTTTCAATTTGCAAGGGGTCAATCCAAGTTAAGTAAGGAATTGAAAATTTATCGCGGTCGATTTTTTCTGAAAGCTGGAATGGCTCATAGCCAAGACCTGATAAGGTTTCAGCCGTTTTTTTAATTTTATCTTTATCAAGAACATTGAGTGGGAGAGCATTAACTTCCATTCGATCTGTCAAAAGATTAAAATATTTTGGTTTTTGATCATACACGACATAATCTTGATGACTGACGACGGCAGCGCGCAAGCCACCTCTTTTGTGCCAAGAAGCCCAACCCGACTCCATTAAAATGGGCCGATCAAGGGGCGGTAGGGCATCAATTTTATATAAAGATCGCAACAGGGAGTATGTCGGAAAGTGGCCATTAGAAACCGGAGTTGTTCCGCCAATCAGTTCAAATAAAGTGGCGCCGACATCAACCAAAGAAACATTTCTATCAATGGTCCAATGTAAATTGCTGTCGCGAATTTTTTGCGGCGGCTTAATCAACAATGGAATTTGAGTGTTTTCCACATGCACATTGATCGGTGCAAGTTCTTCGTCGCGCGGGTTGATAATGCGACCATTTAGTCCTGCAAACACAAAAAGCGTTTCTCGCCATTGATCTTTACGCTTTAAAATTTTAATAAGACGTAACAGTTGACCATCTAATTCTTCCAGCTGACTTTCAGAAGTTCGACTGCGAGTTTCACCAGCGATAGAAACAGTTGGCGTTTCAATAAAATTTAAATCTGGCACATAAAAATAAGCTATAAAGGAATCGCCTTTGACCTCTTGATTCAGCCAAGTCTCAAAAGAATCAATATTTTTTTTAAAGGGTTTAAAGATTCGATCTAAGTTGGGAACAAAACCATCATCAAAAACTTCAAAGCCTTGATTAAGCCCCGTTTTACGAAAAATTGGAGCGCCACCGGAAAAAAACCCTGTCCGATATTTTTGCTCCAAGGCTAACTCGGCCACCGTATTAAAATTGGATGGCAGTCCCGGAGATCCATTGTGGTGCAAACCATGTTGGAAAGGGTAAACACCAGTCAGTAAACTTGTCATGGCCGGCACACTTAAGGGCGAAGGAGTGTACGCGTGGGTGAATCGAATAGAATCTTCGCAAAGGACAGCCAGGCCACTGCGTGATGTTGGCTTCTGAGCGCAACTTAGATCACTAACAGCTAAGGAGTCCACCGCAATAATGACAATCGAAGTCGAGGATTTTTTCTGGCAAGAGGTCTGGGTGAGCAAACACAAACAAAGACCTAACATCAACCTGAGGAAGGATGTGATCGACCTTTTCGTGATGCGGATATCTTGACCTGAGTTCACGGATTTAGAGATAATGACTGCGATCGATCTTTCAGTCAAAGAAAAGGGGAATAACATGTTAAGCGAAAAGGTGTTTGCGATTGCCAATGTTTTGGATCAGGCGGTTTTACTTTTGCTGGTCATCTTAAGCGTTGTCAGCGTCGGCATGATCTTTGAACGATTTTTTGTTTTAAGAAAAATAAGTGCAGCCTCGAAACGCGTTCGCGCACGAATCCGAATGGCCTTGCAAGCCAACAGCGTCGATGACATCGAAGAGATCGCAAAAGATCCTGAATCCCTCGAGGGCCGCGCCGCTAGCTATGCTCTTCGCCATATGAAAACTTCAGGCAGTCGCGGCTTAGAAGAAATTTTTAATACCTTTTCCTTGAGCGAACGACCAGATTTAGAAAAGCGTTTGGGATTTCTTGCGACGGTGGGATCGAATGCTCCTTATATTGGATTATTTGGAACCGTTTTGGGAATTATGAAGGCCTTCCAAGATTTAGCGAAATCAAGTGATGCCGGACAACAAACTGTCATGGCGGGAATTTCTTTATCACTCGTCGCGACAGCTGCGGGACTTTTTGTCGCTATTCCAGCTGTCATTTTTTACAACTATTACAGCAAACAAGTTCGCGGCGTCTTACAAAGCTTAGATAGCGTCAAAGAACTTTGCTTGGCTTACGCGAAGAAAAAAGGACAATAAGATGGCCTCAAAATACAGTTCCGATGATCATGATGTGATCGCGGATATCAATGTTGTTCCGCTGGTCGATATTATTTTAGTGGTGCTGATTATTTTTATGGTGACGGCACCGATGTTTATTCGCCCAAGTATCAATGTGAACTTGCCAAAAGCGGCCAGTGGCGATCAAACCACACCAAGTAAATTGACTATAGTTTTAACCTCTGACGGTAAAATCAATCTCAACGGGACTTTTGTCGACGAAAAAACAGTCCAGACCAAAGCCGCTGAAGAGGTCGCGCGCAATCCTGACGTTCAAGCCATCATTTCGGCTGATAAAGATACGCCTCATGGTCAAGTCATCGGAGTCTTAGATGCCGTGAAAACCGTCGGAGTTAAAAAGTTTGCGATTAGCATAGAAAAAAAATAAGAAAGAAAAAACCGATTCTTAATTTGGGACAGCTCTTCACCTAAAGTCCTGCCAAAATATTGCCGATCCTACTATCAATGAGAGTTCGGTCGGATGAAACTAAATTTTTAATAGTGTCTTTTATTGTCGTGGTTCTTTTGGGAATCAAAACAGTGGCGTCATTAATTGACGATCCGCAATTCGATTTAAAGTCTTCCAAAAGTCGGCAGCCCACCTCTGTGACAAAAATCGAACCCGAGTTGGAGGGTGAAAAAAATCTTCCGGCGAATCCAGTGGCAGCAAGTTTTAATTTTAATTGCCTTAAAACTGCGCAAAAGGAAGTTTCCGTTAAAGGGACCTATTTGCAGATTCGCGGCAAGGATTGTGCGAAGGTAGGTAAAAGTAACCAACTATCCATTGTTAACAAAAGCAATGGTTATACGGCTGCTGTTTTTCAGACCGGGCGGGAAGAATTTCAAACTGATCTTATCCAGTTAGTTGACGGGCA
>JAYWDA010000055.1:0-3779 GCA_043780105.1 Pseudobdellovibrionaceae bacterium
ATTTCGACGATTTGTCGATCACTCAATCCTGTCGGGCCGGCAGGAATACGTTCCCACAAAGCGTAATCCCAGTTCCACATGGCCGCCCAATTTTTAAAATTGATATTGTGGCGATTGATAAAAACATCGCGCTTAAACATCAGATCAAATATTTGGCCGCCACTATTATTAAGAATAAGAATCTGGGTTTTCATTTTTGGCAGTTGGGGCGTTATCCACAACGAAGACAAGTCGTACAAAGACGTCAAATCGCCGACCAGACACCAGTGCGTTTGCCCAGGACGGCACCATCCAAGGAACGTTGAAATCTGCCCATCGATCCCATTGGCGCCACGATTGCCCACTACTTGCATCGGGTTCACTTCATAATCGGCCACTAAATCCCATTCGCGAATCGGCAAACTGTTTCCTAAATAAACATAAGACTGATGCATCCAGGTTGAAAGTCTTCGAACGATACTGGGCTCAGACAGAGGATGCTTTTCCAAAAGTTCAAAAAGAATTTGAGCCATCTTTTGGTCTTTTGCGATCCACTCGTTGGGCAAAGATTGTGTCGTTTTAATTTCAATGCGACCTAAATCTTCAAGATCATCAAAGTGCGGAATTTCCCGACTGAGTCCGGTAAAATGATTGTAGCCAAAGGAAAATACCGGAATGTCGACACGTTTGTCTTCAAGATCTCGCCATAATCGAAGGGTGGGAACGCCACCGATGCGCAAAATTCCAGTGCAAATTTCTTGGTCTAACAGCTGACTCAGAAGGCGTTCACCAGATTTTAGGATGTACGGCTTTAGCGCAAGATGGGATCGCAGTCCTGAAATCCCTTCGGCATAGATGGGAGCTTTCAATCGAACTAAAAAACTAATCACTGACTCTCGAGATTTTTCAGGAATCGTACTTAAAATGACCAAAGGCTTATTGTGGTCTAAAAAATCATGGAATTGATCCACCATGTTCATGGGAATGGCGACGGGAAACCGCGTTCGTGTCGTCGTTTCAGGAATTTGAATTTTTGGAATCGGCCCATCCATCAAAGGTTCGGCAAAACAGACATTGATATGGGTTGGTTTTTTCCAGCTAAGCCCTTTCATTGAAATATGAGTGTTCTCTTCGTCTAAATCAAAAGAGGCTTCAATATAATATGAAAAAAGGCCGACCTGCTGAATGGACTGAGGCGCGCCCGATCCGCGATATCTTTTAGGGCGGTCAGCTGTGACTAAGATCAATGGTAACGATGAATAAGTGGCCTCGACGGCTGCAGGTAATAATTCTGCAACCGCAGTTCCCGAAGTTGTAAAAATAGCCACTGGCAAGCGCGTGGCAGCGATTCGTCCCAAAGCAAAAAAAGCCGCCGAATTTTCGTCAAAGAAAGTGTAAATTTTAAGTTGAGGATTTTCATCAAACAGAAATACAAAAGGTGAATTTCTGGCGCCCGGGCAAAGGCAAAATTCTTTGACACCGGCACCTAGAAGTTGATCAATCACATTTTTAGCCAAGGCCATGTTGGTCATGGTGCGAATCATAGCTTTATTCCTAATAATTTTTTAACGGACTCGCGTTTGTAAAACAATTCCAACCACTCTCTTTCAAGAACGCTGTCACGAACGACGCCACAGCCGGAACCAATCATCATGTGCTTACCGTCCCACTGGAGATTACGAATAGCAACTAAACAGATCCAGTGTTTATCATTCACTTTCATCAAAAAAGGCGCGCCGAAGCGCTGACGCAAGTTCTGTCCTGGCCATTCTTTCATCCAACGCCAGCCAAAGTTTCTTGGCGAAACGCCTAAGGCCGGTGTCGGATGCAAGCGTTTGACTAAGTCCATCGGTGATAGATCGACTTCTAGTTGCAATTCAATGCGGGTGAGTAAATGCCACAGGGTTGGCAACTCTAGCACTTGCACGGGTTCAATTTGTACTCGACCCAGCGCTCGCAATTGCTGCCGAAGATCATCGACGACCAATTGATTCTCATGCAGCTCTTTTTTATCTTTTAAGAGCATTTCGCCCTTACTTTGGGTGGATTTTGACATTGTTCCCGCAAGGGCCATGCTGGAAACTTGCAAGCCCCGCTTTTCAAATAATATTTCCGGGGTTGCCCCTAGCAAGCCTTTTTCTTCCTGCCAAATGCCATAAATATGCAATGACTCTGGCAGTGTGGCCGTCGACATCAAAGATTTTACGACGGTAGCCGGTGTGATTTGAGCGTCTGCTTGTGAAAATACAAAGGGCACGGCCTTATCAATTTGCCCTTGGGAAATCAGTTGCTGGGTGTGGGAAAAAGTTTTTGCGAAATCGTTGAGGTCGGGATCTTTCCATTGGACCTCATTCCAATCTAAAGGGCGCTGAGGGGCTGTTTCCAGATAATCTCGACAAGTTTTAAGAAAATCCGCTTGATTTAAAACGGCTTCTTTTTCAAAGCTAATGGCTTTAACGTCTTCCATATCATAGAAATTAGGGCTTAAAACTGAAAAGGAAGCGCCGTTTTTATAAGCATCTTCGTGCGCTGAAACTAACTGAGAGCGACCGTACGCAAGAATCCACTCGCTGCCGTTCCTGAGAATGGCGCCCGCCTCTAAAAAGTTTGTAAAGTCCAAAAGCGATATGCTATTCTGCCGCTTCACAACTATGACCTGTCATCCTTGAAAACGTTATATAACGATTAGGTAGTATGGAAATACAAAGTATGCAAACAACTCCCTCAACCCAAACTGTCAAAGTCGGCTCCGTAGAAATTGGTGGCCCTTTTTTCACAGTCATTGCAGGTCCGTGCTCTATTGAAACACGTGAACAATTTCTGACGACAGCTCTGGCTGTAAAAAAATCAGGGGCACAACTTCTTCGTGGTGGAATTTGGAAAGTAAGAACTTCGGCAACAGCTTTTCAGGGCTTAGGCCAGGATTCTTATTCTTTTATTCGCGACGTCTTAAAAGAAACAGGTTTACAGTTAGTCTCTGAAATTATGGAGCCTCGCCAAATGGAAGAGATCCATGAATTCGTCGGCATGTATCAAGTTGGCGCTCGAAATATGCAAAACACTTCTTTACTCAAAGAACTGGGTCGACAAAAAAAGCCGGTGCTTTTAAAACGGGGCTTCGGTTCGTTGGTTGATGAATGGCTGAAAGCCGCTGATTATATTCATCGCGAAGGAAATCCTAATGTTGTTTTATGTGAGCGAGGCATTCGTACTTTTGAAACAGCGACTCGCTTTACCTTAGATTTAAATTCGGTTGTCTTTGTTAAAGATCGAACTGGGTTACCGGTGCTTGTTGATCCGTCTCATGCCGTCGGAATCAGTTCGCTTGTGCCTCGATTAGCTTTAGCTTCGGCGGCGGCAGGTGCCGATGGTCTGATTGTTGAAGTTCATTCTGATCCGACAAAAGCACTTTCAGATGGGCTTCAAGCATTAACGTTAAAAGGCTTCGATGAGATGATGTCACAACTGAGTCGAGTTTTAAAAGCTGTCGATCGATCCTTTGATGGAAAGCCTTCATGAGCATAGAAATTCATGCCTCACAGCCTGATAAAATCAAAAACATGTTTGGTCGCGTCGCCAGCAAATATGATCTAGCGAATCAGATATTATCTCTGGGCATTCACCACCTTTGGAGAAAAAAGCTGGTGAAGTTAAGTGGCGCAAAGTCAGGACGAAAGGTCCTTGATTGCGCGACAGGGACTGGCGATTTAGCCATCGAGTTTAAAAAAACTGTGGGAACCTTGGGCGAAGTGATCGGTACCGATTTTTGTATCGAGATGCTGGGCCCCGCTCCAAAAAAA
>JAYWDA010000056.1:0-6110 GCA_043780105.1 Pseudobdellovibrionaceae bacterium
CAATTAACGGAGGCTTACAATGTCTGAAGTTCTTGTTGTAACAAGCAAAGTTAAGAAGTTAATCAAAGAAAAAGGTGGAATGAACACCTCTTCTCAAACGATTGATATCCTGAGTAAAGCCATTGAAAAGCTTTGTTTAAAAGGTGTTGAGAGCGCGAAAGCCGACGGTCGCAAAACTGTGATGGATCGCGATATCGTTATCGATCATATTTAAGTTTCAGATTGTGTGGATTCATTTAAATTAAGAATTAACGACGAGGGGAAATCCCTCGTTTTTATTTTAAACCATCTTTAGTAATTCATCCCAGCTGATGACTTTGACACCTAAAGTTCCGGCTTTATCAATTTTTGAACCAGGGTCATCACCAGCGACTAAATAGTGTAGCTTTGAAGAAATTCCGGAAAGAATTTTTCCGCCATTTTTTTCGATCAGGTCTTTTGCATCATCCCGCTTAACAGGCAAAGTCCCTGTAATAACAAAGCTTAGTCCAGATAATTTTCCCCCCGTTGATCGGCGCGGAGCTTCGATTTCTAGACCCAGCTGATGGAGCTCATGTATTTCGGCGACTAATCGTTTATTTGTAAACCAGTCTCTGATTGAGAGCGCTACTTTGGGGCCAATTTCGGGAACGGCTAATAAATCTTCACCGCTGGCTTTTTCTAAACTTTCAATAGAAAGGTAATGATCTGCTAAAAACTTGGCGGTTTGTTCTCCGACGTAGCGAATGCCTAATGAAAAAATAAATTTGCCCAAAGTCGTTCGCTTACTGTTCTCGATACTTTCTAAAATATTATCAACGGACTTTTCACCTTGGCGGTCCAAAGAAAGTAAAACATCTTTATTAAGCCGGTAAAGATCAGAAAACTTTTCGACAAGCCCCTCATCGACAAAAGTTTCAATCAGTCGATCGCCGACTTTTTCAATATTCATCGCCCGTCGTCCGGCAAAATGTTTTAAAGATTCTTTTAAAACAGCTTTGCAAAATGGATTTGGACATCTTGTGATGACTTCTTCTTCTGCTTTAAAAGTTGCAGTTCCGCAAGTAGGACAATCCGTCGGCATCTTAAAGGCCATGCTATTTTTTGGCCTTTTTTCTAAAACGACCGAGACAACTTCAGGAATGACATCGCCAGCTCGTTGTAAAATAACGGTATCTCCAATGCGTACATCTTTACGCTGGATTTCTTCTTGGTTATGAAGCGTGGCATAGGTTACGACTACGCCACCTACTTTTGTGGGCGTCATCACCGCTCGTGGAGTCAGTGCCCCCGTTCGGCCCACTTGCACCTCAATATTTTGGATCACTGTCTGCGCCTGCTCGGGCTGAAATTTTGCAGCCGTCGCCCAGCGCGGATTTCTTGCAACCAAGCCCAAGTCATCTTGCAATCTAAAGCTATTCACTTTAACCACGATGCCATCAATATCAAAAGGCAGCTCGTGGCGCTTTTTCTCGATCAAATGATAAAAATCCACAACGCCCTGAGGCCCCAGGCTTTTTTTAGTAAAGCTTAAAGCGACGGGCAGACTCCACTCAGAAAGCTGCTGCTCTAATTCTTCTTGTGAAGAAAAGCTGACTCCGTCGACTTCTCCTAACGAATAAGCAAAAAACCGCAAGACCCGCTGGGCTGAAATCTTTGAATCTAATTGGCGAATCGTGCCTGCGGCGGCATTTCTAGGATTCGCAAAAACGTTCTCGCCATTCTCTTGCTGGGCCTCGTTCAGTTTTAGAAAATCATTTTTATACATTAAAACTTCGCCGCGAACTTCTAACAGGGCTGGCGGTGTTTTTGCCGATAAGACCAGAGGGATGGCTTTGACAGTTTTAATATTATGAGTGACATCTTCCCCAACGGTTCCATCACCTCGGGTCAAAGCTTGCACCAATACGCCTTTTTCATAAATTAATTCAATGGCCAGCCCATCAAACTTAAGTTCGCAAAAATATTCAATTTCGCTGCCAGAGCCCAACACCTTTTTAACTCGGCCGTCAAAGTCCACCAGATCTTGGGGTGAATAACTGTTTGCTAGTGAAAGCATTTGTTTGCGGTGGGGGACTTTTCTAAATAAAGCTAAAACTCCACCGCCGACCCGCTGGGTTGGAGAATCGCCCTGATCTAAATCAGGATTATCTGATTCCAGGGTGATCAGTTCAGCCATCAGTTGATCGTATTGAAAGTCGGTGATCTGGGGGCGATCCAAAACATAGTAATCATGGTCGTGTTGCCGGATTAGTTCTTTCAAATTTTGGTGCTTTTTTTGTGCTGCCGAGGCCATGCCGACAAACTAGCACCACCTGAAGCAAGCCTTCAATAGTGCAGGGCTTCATTTTAGGGGGATTTGCTGACTTCATTGAATGACAGACCCTGATTGAATTAGATTGGTTTTTTAATTTGGAGGCTCCTGTGATTGATTTAAAAACTGTCGAGCGGATTGCTCATTTAGCCAGACTTGAAGTCGGCCCCGCACAAGCGCAGGAATTTAGCGAACAGCTGACTAAAATTTTGGGCTACTTCGAGCAGATTTCAAAGCTGGATACAAAAGATGTCATTCCAATGGTCACACCGTCTGAGATTGAAGCGTTCTGGCGTGATGACGAGCAAATTATTAAGCATGATTCAGAAGCCATGGTCGCCAATGCGCCAGATAAAATTGGCAGTCTTTATAAAGTTCCACCGGTTGTATAAAGGAAGTATTAATGGATTTAACAAATGCCTCTATCTCTGAACTGAGCCAAGCGGTTCGTACAAAAAAAATCAGCGCCGTTGAAGTCGCAAAGCACTTTCGCGGACGAATCGAAACGCTGGATAAAAAATTAGGATCGTTTATTTCAATGAATGATTCTTTTGAAAAAGAAGCCATCGCTGTCGATCAAAAAATCGCAAAGGGTGAAAATCCAGGTTTGCTAGCTGGCGTTCCTTTTGGAATTAAAGATCTGCTTTGTACAAAAGGATTAAAAACAACAGCCGCTTCAAAAATATTAGAAAATTTTATTCCTCCTTATGATGCCACAGTCGTTTCAAGATTAAGAAATGCCGGCTGTGTGGTTTTGGGAAAAACCAATCTTGATGAATTCGCGATGGGTTCCAGCAATGAAACTTCTCATTATGGAATTGTTCGTAATCCTTGGAATGTTGAATGTATTCCTGGCGGATCAAGCGGTGGATCAGCCGCCGCCCAGGCCGCACGCCTTGTTGCTGGAACCATTGGCACCGACACGGGTGGATCGATTCGGCAGCCTGCAAGTTTTTGTGGAGTCGTTGGTGTAAAACCCACCTACGGACGAGTCAGTCGCTACGGAATCATCGCTTATGCTTCAAGTCTTGATCAAGCAGGTCCAATGGTTTCATCCGTCGAAGATGCAGCCCTTGTGATGGAAGTTATTTGCGGTAAAGACACGATGGATTCAACAACGTCCGCAAAACCTGTTCCGGCCTTTTCAAAAGACATCAATAAAAATTTAAAAGGTTACCGCGTTGGTTTGATGAAAGAGTACATGACAGACAATCTTCATCCGGATGTAAAAGCTGCGATGGAAAAAGCCGTTGGTGATTTAAAAAGCCAAGGCGTCGAAGTTGTAGAAATTTCTGTGCCGTTAACCGCTTATGCAATTCCTATTTATTATTTAATTGCCTCCAGTGAAGCATCTTCTAATTTAGCTCGCTATGACGGCGTTAAATACGGCTACCGCGCGGATTTCGCCTCTTTATCAGGAATTGATTTAGATCAATTTTATTCAAAAACTCGCGGTCAAGGATTTGGCAAAGAAGTTCAACGCCGAATCATGATTGGCACTTACTGCCTTTCTTCAGGGTATTTCGATGCTTATTACAATAAAGCCTGCCAGGTTCGTCGGATGATGAAAGACCAGTTTATGGAAGCCTTTAAAAAGTGCGATGTGATCTTAAGCCCGGTGACGACATCGCCAGCATTTAAAATTGGCGAAAGAATCTCTGATCCTTTATCGATGTACTTGAATGATATTTTTACAACATCAACAAACCTTGCGGGTCTTCCAGGCCTCAGTGTGCCGTACTCAATTTCAAAAGATCAGGGCTTACCGATTGGACTACAAATCACTGCCGCGCATTTTGAAGAGCAGAAAATGTTGAACGTCGCCAGCGTCTTAGAAGATATGGCCCCTGCGAAAGGAAAAAAACCTAATGTTATCTAATCGAGGTTTTGAGCCAGTGATCGGAATTGAAATTCATGTGCAGTTAAACACCAAAACAAAAATGTTTTGTGCTGATTCTACAGAATTCAATGCCGGCGATAACGAAAACACATCACCGATCAGCGTGGGAATGCCCGGGACATTGCCTGTCGTAAATAAAAAAGCGATCGAATTTTCTATTAAAACAGGTCTGGCTTTAAATTGCCAAATCCGAGAGCGCTCTGTTTTTTCAAGAAAAAATTATTTTTATCCGGATCTTCCAAAGGGCTATCAAATTTCCCAATATGATTTGCCATTATGCGAACATGGCGAAGTCGAATTTATGGTTGATGGTTACAAGAAGAAAATCAGCATCACGCGTGCACACTTAGAAGAAGATGCTGGCAAGTCCATTCACCACGGCGATTACACTTTAATTAACTATAACCGAGCTGGCATTCCCCTTTTAGAAATTGTGTCAGGTCCTGATATGCGAACTCCTGCTGAAGCTGCAGAGTACGGTCGAATGGTCCGACAAATTGTCCGCTACTTAGGCGTGTGTGATGGAAACCTTGAAGAAGGTTCGATGCGATGTGACTGCAATGTCAGCGTTCGAAAAGTTGGAACTGAAAAGTTTGGAACAAAGGTAGAAATTAAAAACGTCAATTCATTTAGATTCGTAGAAAAAGCCATTGAATTCGAAATCGAAAGGCAAATCGATGCGATCGAACGTGGTGAAAAAATAATTCAAGAAACAAGACTTTGGGATCCCGATAAAAATCGAACCTTTTCAATGCGCGCCAAAGAAGACGCACAAGATTATCGCTATTTCCCAGATCCAGATCTTTTGCCGTTGATTGTGACGCAAGAGATGGTTGCAAAAATAAAAGCCAGTCTTCCTGAGCTTCCGATTGCAAAGGCAAAGCGCTTTGTCGAAACGCATGGGTTACCAGAGTATGATGCTTTAGTTTTAACGGCTGATTACGACCTGGCTGATTTTTATGAAGAGACCGCAAAAGTTTCAAAAAATTACAAATCATCTTCAAACTGGGTCATGACTGAGCTTTTACGAGAGCTTAATCAAGCCCAGAAAACAATTTTAGATTCTCCGATTAAGCCGGCGCAACTGGGCGAAATGATTTTGCTGATTGATGCCGGAACCATTTCTGGAAAAATTGCAAAAACTGTTTTTCAAGAAATGTGGCAAACCAGCAAAGATCCTAACGTCATTATTAAAGAAAAAAACCTTGTTCAAATTTCTGATACTTCAGCGATTGAAAAAATCATCGACGATGTTTTAGCCGCCAATCAAAGTCAGGTGGCAGATTATCGCGGCGGGCGAACCAAGCTTTTTGGATTTTTTGTAGGTGCTGTCATGAAAGCATCAAAAGGTCAGGCGAACCCCGATCTGGTGAATAAAATTTTAACCGAAAAGCTACAGGGATAAATGCGCGTTGCTGCTTTGGATTTAGGGACAAATACTTTTTTGTGTCTTCTTGCAGAAGGCAACGCCCAAGGCATTTCAAAAATTCATAAAGATTTAGTCGAAGTCGTTCGATTAGGCCAAGGAGTGGATAAGCACAAAGTTTTTCACCCCTATGCCTTAAGCCGGGCTAGAGCTTGTTTGGAGGGATTCCAAAAAGAAATCGAAGCTTTTCACCCAGAAAAGATTTTGGCGGTCGCAACTTCAGCAGCCCGAGACGTCAGCAATAGCGATGATTTATTTAAGATTGGCAAAGAATATAATATTCCGATCGAAATTATTGAAGGCGAAAAAGAAGCTAAAGTCAGTTTCCAGGGCGCCTTGGTCGGATTTGATTTTAAAGATAAAGGTGTTTCTGTCCTAGATATCGGTGGTGGCTCTACCGAAATTATCATTGGAAAGCAAAACCAAATTCAATCTCAACAAAGCTTAAACATGGGCGGCGTTCGCTTAACTGAAAAAATAATTTCACAGCA
>JAYWDA010000057.1:0-2180 GCA_043780105.1 Pseudobdellovibrionaceae bacterium
TCATTCTTTACTTTTAATGGCACCTTTTGTCGGTGTTGATGTGCACTATGCTTGTCCTGAAGGTTACCAACCGGATGCAGAAATTGTAGCGCGGGCTCACGCGCGCGCAAAAATAGGCGGAGCTCGAATTAAAAAATTCGGAACACCTGTTGAAGCTGTGACAGACGTTGATGCGATTTACACGGACGTTTGGACCAGTATGGGTTTTGAGAAAGAAAATGAAATTCGCAAAAAAGCTTTTGAAGGCTATCAAGTAAATAAGAACTTATTAGCAAAAGCTCAAGCCAAGGCAATTGTCTTGCACTGCTTACCTATGATTAAAGGCGAAGAGATCACAGCTGATGTTGTGGAGCTTTCAAATTCTGCGCTTTTTGAGCAAGCTGAAAATCGCCTGCACGCTCAAAAAGCTTTGATGATCGGACTTTTTAATGGCCGTCACTGATGCTCGCGGGCGAATCTCAGTTTTACGAAAATTACTTTCCGACGGGAAGATTTCTACACAGGAAGAGCTTGCCGATGAATTACGAAGACAAAAATTTGATATCACTCAAAGCACAATTTCTAGAGATTTACGCCGGATCGGGGCGGTCAAAACGGTTGATCTAACGGGCAGCACTGTTTATCGACTGTCACAAGATTTATCGGCCAGCGCACCGATTTTTGCTTCAAGTTTAAAGAATCTTTTAATTGATATCACTCATAATGATTCGATGATCGTGATTCATACAGCTGTAGGGTCTGCCAACCTTGTAGCCCGACATTTGGATCAAATTAGATCTGTGGGGATTCTTGGCACAATTGCAGGGGACGATACAATTTTTGTAGCACCCATTTCGACCATAAAAATTCCTGAAATTATTAAGAAAATTTACGATTCAATGTAGGCTTTAGCATCTGTGCTTGCCTGTTTTCAGCATCAGTGGCAGCCTCGGGTCCTATGCTGAAAGCCCTTCTTGTTGGTGTTCAACTTCCACAAATTACGACTGAAGACCACAAAGCTTCTTTACAAGAGCTGGGCCGATTAGCGACCACTTTAGGCTATGAAGTGATCGGTGAACTTTCACAACGTCGAAATTCCGATCGCGGGGCGAATGTTCTTGGTGACGGGCGCCTTAAAGTTTTAGCTGAGTGGACGGGCGGAACCGGTGTTGTTGCCTCGATGGTGCAACATAAGAAATCCAAAGCCGCTCTTAAATTTACAAGCAATCAAGAACCAACTGATGATGAAGCCTCAAATCCAGAGGCCGAGGATTCAGAGGCGCTGCCTGCTCCTAAAGAAAAAGCCGATATCATTATTTTTGACTGTGACCTGTCACCTTCGCAATTGCGCAATGTCGAAAGTGCGACAGGCGTTAAAGTTTTAGATCGCACAGGCGTGATAATTGAAATTTTCAGTCGGCATGCGCGAACAAAATCAGCGCGCCTGCAAGTTGAAATTGCAAGGCTAACTTACGTAGCCCCAAGGCTTCGTGAAACCGGTGCAGGCAACGACCAGCAGGGCGGTGGCGGTAAAGGTTCTGGTGAAACAAGTCTAGAGCTTGATAAGCGGCACATCCGAGATCGAATTAAAGAACTAAAAACAGAACTTAATTCCATTCAAAATGAACACCTAATTAGACGAGCCAAGCGCGATCAAGAAATTTCAGTGGCTTTAGTTGGTTATACGAATGCAGGAAAGTCGTCTTTAATGCGAGCCATGACTGGCAGTGAAGTTTTGGTGGCCGATAAATTATTTGCAACTCTTGATACAACCGTTCGGCCCTTAGCTCCAGAAACAATGCCAAAAATTCTTTTGTCGGATACGGTGGGTTTTATTAAAAAACTTCCCCATGATCTGGTGGCGTCCTTTAGATCAACGTTAGATGAAGCCCTCAATGCATCGCTGCTACTTTTTGTGGTCGATGCTTCAGATGCAACTTTTCGGTCGCAATTGGCAGTGACAAGGCAAGTGCTGAGCGAAGTGGGCGCAACGGAAGTTCCAAGTTTTCTTATTTTAAATAAGAAAGATCGTCTGACGCTTGAACAGATAGAATCCCTGAAAGTTGAATATCCCGAAGCGATTTTACTTTCGACCAGAAACCCTGAAGACTTAGCCGCTCTACGCCAGCGCCTGATTGATAATTTCGAAAGCGATATGAAGGATGAAGATCTTTATATCCCCTACACAAATAAGGGCGCGA
>JAYWDA010000058.1:0-2349 GCA_043780105.1 Pseudobdellovibrionaceae bacterium
TAATAATCATTTGAATGGCCATGGCTCGACGAACAGATTCTTCGGTCGGCGTTGTGATCGCTTCATCGTAGGCATTGGTATGGAGCGAATTGCAGTTATCATTAATAGCAAGCAGCGCTTGCAGCGTTGTTCGAATATCATTGAAGGCAATTTCTTGAGCGTGCAAGGAGCGACCGCTGGTCTGGATATGATACTTTAATTTCTGTGATCGATCGTTGCCCTTATAGAGTTCTTTCATTGCAATCGCCCAAATTCTGCGGGCAACTCTTCCTAAAACAGAATATTCTGGATCTAAACCGTTGGAGAAAAAGAAAGAAAGATTTGGAGCAAAATCATCGATTTTTAAACCTCTGGATAAGTAATATTCTACAAAGGTAAACCCATTAGAAAGCGTAAAAGCCAATTGACTGATGGGATTAGCGCCCGCTTCTGCAATATGGTAGCCTGAAATACTGACCGAATAGAAATTCCTAATATTTTTAATGACGAAATATTCTTGGATATCACCCATCATTTTCAAAGCGAAATTAATTGAAAAAATACAAGTGTTCTGGCCCTGATCTTCTTTTAAAATATCAGCCTGAACTGTTCCGCGAACTTGTTGCAAAGTCCACTCAGATAAATCTTTATGCTCAGCGACCGTGAGTTTGCGACCCAGTTCTTTCTCTTTTTTATCGACCTGTTGATCGATGGCCGTATTAAAATAAAAAGCTAAAATCATCGGAGCTGGCCCGTTGATTGTCATACTGACGCTGGTGTTTGATGAAACCAAATCAAACCCAGCATAAAGCTTCTTCATATCATCTAAAGTACAAATACTGACGCCAGATTCGCCGACTTTACCAAAAATATCAGGCCTTGGATCTGGGTCTTGCCCATACAATGTCACACTGTCAAACGCGGTTGATAACCGGTGGGCTTTTTCGCCTTTACAAAGATAGTGAAATCGATTGTTCGTGCGCTCGGGGGTGCCTTCGCCGGCAAACATGCGTTTGGGATCTTCATCCGGTCGCTTGAGGGGAAATGATCCGGCTGTAAAAGGAAATTCCCCAGGAATATTTTCCATACGTAAAAACCGGTAGCGATCACCCCAGTCTTTCATCTTTGGTAAAACAACTTTACGAATCTTAGTCCCTGATAAAGACTTTGAAACTAAAGCCTGACGAATTTCTTTTCCCCGCACATGGAAAACCAATTCATCTTTGGAATACTTTTCAATCAGCTGATCCCAGTCCTGCAACTGGGATTTTTCTTCGTCGGTAAAATCTGCTTGCAGTTGCTTTTTTGTGCTTTCTAGCTTCGTCTGATCCAATAGTTTTAGGTCAGAAATCGTCTCTAATGCCCCCCACTGGGACGCTTTCTTAGCCATTTTTGTGGTCTGATCCTTATAGCGATGAACCGTGCTGATAATTTCGGATAAATAATTCTGACGATCGGGAGGAATAATAATATTTTCTTCCGCACTCAAAATTTTGTTTTTAAAATTTTCACTGACTTTGAAAGCAGGATCTTTTTCAGTCAGCATCTCCATTAATTTTAAAAATAATCGATTCACGCCCCCTTCGTTAAACTGCGAAGCTTGGGTTAGAAAAACAGGAACTTGAACATTTTCATCAAATATTTTTCGAGCTCGCTTAAATTGCTTGGTCACGTCCCGCAATGCATCGTGGGCGCCTCTGCGATCGGCTTTATTGACAGCAATCAAATTCGCAAAATCGATCATATCGATTTTTTCTAATTGCGATTGGGCGCCAAAATCTGAAGTCATTACGTACATGGAAAGGTCACTGACTTCAGTGATGGCCATATTACCCTGTCCGATTCCTGAGGTTTCGGCGATGATCAAATCAAAATCGAGGGTTTTCAGAAAACTTAAAGTGCCCGGTAGATCTTCAGAAATCTCTTTCCCTGAACCTCGAGACGCCATGGATCGCATAAAAATCCGGGATCTGCTGAGTGAATTCATTCGAATCCGGTCCCCTAATAGCGAACCTCCGGTTCGGCGCTTTGATGGATCCACACAAACAATGGCGATTTTTTTATCGGGATAGGCATTCAGAAATCTTTGCGCCAGCTCATCTATTAAACTGGATTTTCCCGCCCCGCCCGTGCCCGTGATCCCAACAATCGGAGTAGGTTTGGACTTAGTTTTAAATTCTTTTAAGAGTTCTAACGCAATGGTTGGCTTTTTTTCTTCAATCGAAGTTAAAGCAAGACCCAGATTTTGCGATGGAATCGAATCCTGACCAAAAGCTTCAGCGAGTTTTTTAGGATTAAGCTTTGAAGCATTTTTTGCAATCCATTCTCCGCGTCGCTCTAGAAGATCAAAATCTGATTCTTCGACGATCA
>JAYWDA010000059.1:0-5993 GCA_043780105.1 Pseudobdellovibrionaceae bacterium
AGTCTCAGTCAATAATTTCCCTAACCGGTAGGGAGTATCCATTAAAATAAGTGCGTCTTTGGATTTTTTTAGTTCAAGCCAGGATTTTTTTCGCTCTTCATTTTCAGCTGGTAAAAAACCCCGAAAGTGAAATTGCGGAACTTTTCTTCCGGCTAAGGAAAGGAGTCCCATCAAGCTTGAGGGCCCTAGCACGGATTTCACGATCACTTTATTTCGCCGGCAAAGTCCGATCAGCTCAGCTCCGGGATCACAGAACCCCGGCGTGCCGCAATCACTGACAAGGGCAACGGTTTTTTCTTTGCAAATTTCTAGAAGCTCGATGTGATCATCAGGCCTGGAGTGCTCATCTAAAACGCGATACTCTTTAGCTTTTAAGCCATGTGCTTTTAAAAGTTTTGAAGCTTCTTTAGTGCTTTCGCAAATCACTAAATCAGCTTTGCTAAGAACATCGAGTGCTCGTAATGAAATCTCAGAAGTATCTCCGATGGGAGTCGCGACGATATAAAGCATTATTTTTTTTCCATATATTCTTCGAGCAGAAAGTGCATGATGGCGGGGATATTTTCCGGAACCTGAGCAAGACCCGAGTGCGTGCTATCAAAGAAAATCATTTCAATATTAAGGTCACTTTCTTGAATCAATCGAATATTGACAGGTTCGTTTTCAAAAAACCAAATTTTGCTGTACTTCCCATGCGGGAGGGCTTGAAACCAATCTTTTTTAAATTGAGCATCATCCATCGAGCGGTGCGGCTTTAAAACCAGATGGGCCTTTTCGTCTAAAGGTAAATTCCATTTCTTTAAAACTGCTTTTGAGCCTTCGCCCATGCGCTCAACATCTCGGCCCGTCAGATAAATAATATCAGACCCAGCGCGAGCCAGCGACTGAACGTACTCTATTGCGCCAGCGTAGGGAACATCGTACTGAAGGTACTCATTTGAAAAAAAATGTTTTCGCCAGAAAGCTTTTAAGGCGTCGTGAAACTTAGGGTGGTGGCCGTCTAAACCGGCCCGGATCAGAGTATCTCGCACGCCCCAATCGCGTCTTTCAATGCGCAGATTTTTAAAATGCTTCACTTGCTCTGGAAAAAGTTTTTGATGTTCGGAAACTTCTGCAAAGTCAGAAAGAATTTTTTCTAATCGGGGACCAACGTCAAATAAAGTTGAATCAAGATCAAAGACAGCCAAGGAAAAATTCTTCTGTTGCGCCAAAGCTTGAGCTCGATTTTGGATTTGTTCTAAAAGAGTTTTGTGATGCGGCATATTAAGTGTCCTTTGCTGACCTATCTACAATGTAGAATCTTTTTAAGACACAAGGAAGTTCTTTTATGAAATCTTATCCACTGATGATTCGCGAATCCCATATCGACACCTTTGGCCATGTGAATAACGCCACCTATTTGCAAATCATGGAAGAAGCCCGTTGGCAGATGATCACCGAGCAAGGTTATGGTTTAGATAAAGTTCGCGAGTCCCAGCAGGGCCCAGTGATTTTGGAAGTGAATTTAAAATTTCTGCGGGAGTTACGACTACGGGAAAATATCACCATTCAAACTGAGCTTTTAGAATATAAAGGAAAAATTGGAAGGCTTCGACAAACGGTGATCAATGAAAATAATGACCTGGCGGCCGATGCGACATTTACTTTTGGTCTGTTTGATTTAAAAGCTCGCAAGCTTGTTGAGCCTACCGAAGCTTGGAAAAAGGCCGTCGGTTTAGGCCTTGCTTAGGCAATATTTTTGTAACGCTTGCCTCTGACATCCTCTAAGACTTTTTCGCTTGTCAAAAGTCCTTCTAGGCGGGCTTCTAATTGATCCATCAAACCATCAAAACTTTCTTGATGACGAACTTCACCTTGCGGGTCCAGTTGCAAAGAAAAATTCTGCACTTCAGTTTCTGGAATATGCGCGCTGATCAGTAATCGAATAAAGGAATAATACTCTCGCATTTGCGCCGTGATTTTACGAATTTCATCGCGAGTCTCTCGAATTTCATACTCGACAAAAAGTTCTTCGATAGCAGAAATGACAACGTCTGGGCTTGTCGGCTTTTCAAGCAACCGGAAGACACCTAGATCGACAGCCTCCATGATAGAATTTTTATCAAGATGTCCTGAAAAAATAATAGCTGGGAAAAAGAAGTTCTTTTTTTGGGCTTGCTGAATCATTTCAAGTCCGGTCATCTGAGGCATCCGAAAGTCCGTGATAAGAATATCAAAAGGCCGAGGCTGCTTTACCACCAGCGTTTCCAGAAATGTATTAGGATTATCAAAGGTAAAAATCTCATAATGTTCTTTAAGAATAGCTTTGAATGATTCTAGAATCCCGGATTCATCATCTACTAAAGCGACTCTTCTTTTTTTAATCACTAAAGATTTCATTTGGCCTTCTTGCTCCTTTAAGATCGGCAGATTGGCCAAAGTCTTGACGCTTATCTAGATAAAAAATAATGGTCCTGTAAAAAAAATCGACGCTTTTAAACACATTAAAAAGCTTTTTTTGTCTGCAGACTTTGTATTAAGTCAAACGGCCCTTCGTCCGATAGTTATTGGAAGGAGGCCAATCGTGCAAAGCAAATTTATCGTCACAAAAAATGGAAAAAATATTGGCCCCTTTCATTTTGAAGAAATTTTGGATCTTCTAAAGGCTCAAGAATTAGATTGGATGGAATATCTTTATGATGATCCAAGTCGGGAATGGTTAATGATTCTTGAGCACCCACTTTTTACAGAAAAATTTAATGCAGGATGGGGTCGGCCAGGAGCTCAACCTATCATTATCGAACCAAAGGGCTTTAAGAACCCGGCGAATAAGTTTAAAGAAAAAGAATGGTATATATTACGAGAGAAAAATAATTACGGTCCTTACAGCCTTCTTGAGCTGATTCAGCATCTTCAACAAAAATCACTTTTTGAATACGACTACGTTTGGAATCAAGATCTGCCAGCTTGGCGGCGAGTGGCCGAGCTTCCAGAATTTAAGGCTGAAACTATCAAAAGCCTCAAAAACTCAGGAGATGCTACTGTGTCAGAAATCTTCTTTAGGCGGCGGCATGCCCGCGCTAGTTACGGGTGCTCTTTGATCCTTCATGATAATAAAAATCTTTACAAAGGCCACAGTGTTGAAATCAGCGTAGGCGGCGCCGGGATCGTCATCCCAAGCCAAGTTTTGCAGCCTGGGCAAACCGTATTTCTGCACTTTCAACCCGGTGATGGCGTGCCACCCTTCAATGCTTTATGCCATGTCGTCAGTAAACAATTTATAAAAACAACACCTGGAAAACCTGTCGAGGCTGTGACCGTTAAATACGGAGTACGCTTCACAAGTATCAGTCAAAATATTCGAGATTCAATTAAATCTTTCACGGGAGAAAAAAGCGATCCCAAAGTCGCTTAAATAAAAGGAGGCAAAAATGGAATTATTAAAATCATCAATTTATTCTATTTTCGCAGTTTTGTTCTTAAGTGCTTGCAGCCAACAATACGACTTTGGCATTCCGCCAAGCTCAGATGTTTTTCCATCCAGTGTTCAGTACAATAACAAAGTGGACATGGTTTTCATGGTCGATGATTCTCCGACGATGGCCTACCATCACGATCGCTTGGCGGCATCAATGCCGGCGCTCATTCAAAGCCTTTTAGCCCTGAAGATGGATTTTCATATTGTTGTTGTTTCATCAAGTATGAGTCCTTCTAAAATGCGTGGGGGCAAATTTTTAGGTTCACCCAAAGTTTTAACAAATGGAACGCCGAATTTAGCAGGTGTATTGGGTCAAAGGTTACAATTAGGTGCTGATGGTGCCACTCGAGAATCCGGCATCGAAAGCGTCATGACGGCACTCTCTGACAAACACTTATCAACACCTGAAGGACAAGGATTTTTCCGAGAAGATGCATTGCTTTCAATCATTGCGCTTTCAAATGAAGATGATCATAGCGGTTTAGGAACGGTCGCTGACTACACTCAATTTTTTGAACAAAGAAAGAAGCCATTTGATAATGGTCAGAAGTCTTGGGTTTTTAATTTTATTGGAACATTAGATACAAGTGCTAGGTGCCCAACAAACCCTGACACTAGCTATACCGAGCGAGGAAGTACTTTTATCGGCCTTGTAACAGCTTCGAATGGGCAGGCAGAATCAATTTGCTCATCGGATTTAACCCCTGCAATTAGAAATATTAAAGCCCGAATCATTCAAGTTCTGACAGACTTTAAATTATCCAGAAAGCCCGATGTCAGTAGCATCCGAGTTTTTTCAAATGGTACGCCGGTCCCTAGAAGTAACGTCAATGGGTGGGACTATTTGCCCACAGAAAATTTGATTCGTTTCTATGGAAGTTGGATTCCTGCGGCTGACGTTGCGATAAGAATTAATTTTAATCCAGCCGGTGCTGATTAATTTTTCCCGCAGATCAAAATAAAAAAAGGGCTCTTGTTGAGCCCTTTTTTTATTCAAAAGTTAAAATAGATTTTTCTATTGTTCGATCAGAGCCTTAACGTCTAAGCGGCCTTCAGAAACTAATTTTCCAGATAAAGAAGGAGTTTTCTTAGCTGACTTTAGCAAAGCCTCTTTCACTTCTTTATAATTTTTTTCCGGATGCATAGACCAGTAAAGCGCCGCAGCTCCAGCCACGTGAGGGCAAGCCATCGACGTTCCATCCCAAGTTGCGTGGAAGCCATACTGATCAATTACAGTATCAGAATAAAGCCCGCCGACAGTCGTCGAAAATACGTTAACGCCAGGAGCTGCCAGATGAACAGTTTTTGTTCCCCAGTTTGAGAAAGTTCCTAGATTATTATTTGTATCGACAGCCGCAACACTGACAATATTTTCGAAATCGTAAGTTGCAGGGTAGGATGGTTTTGGATCTGAATCATTGCTATAGCCCGCACCACTATGTCCGTTACCGGCCGCTGCAACAAACAAAACATTCTTGTCTTGAGCGTATTGAACCGCATCGCGAAGCGCTTTGTTTTCAGTGCCATCGGCTGGATCTTCGCCCTCAGAACCCCAAGAGTTCGAAAGAACTTTAGCGCCATTATCAACGGCATAGTGAATCGCTTTGATCGCATCAGCTGTCGAGCCTTGACCTTTATCAGAGATAAAGCGCAAAGCCATAATTTTTACTTTTGGTGCGACACCTGAAATGCCGATGCCATTATCGCCTCGAGCGCCAACATTTCCTGCGCAATGAGTTCCGTGCCCAGGATTTCCGCCGCCAACAAGAAGTTGTAAAGGCTCAACAGCAAGATCAAAAGGTTTATTGTCGTTAGAAACAAAGTCCCATCCAACCACATCATCGATGAAACCATTGCTGTCGTCATCAACGCCATTAGTAGCTTTGTCTCGACCTTGGCTGTCAGTGCCAGTCTCGCCGGGATTTTTCCACATATTTGGCAGCAGGTCTTCATGTGTGTAATCAACACCTGTGTCGATCACGGCCACAATCATGCCTTCGCCGCTGGCTTTTTTCCAAACATCTTTGGCGCCGATATCATTCATGCCCCACTGCTTGGCAAATTGAACATCGGGTCCCTGGCTTTGCGGCGGAACAACCAACGGAATCGGTGGATTGTCGGCTGGCACAGTCATCAGCTTTTCCGGATGAGCTTGGATAAATCGAGACACCGCAGCCCTGCGCAAATTATCTTGCAGCTTGTAATCGTTCATTAAATGAACAGGGTAGTTCGGCTGAACATACTCAACATTTGGATTTTTGCTTAACGATTTAAACAATGGACTTTTACTATCAGTTTGGACACGAACCCAAGAGCCGCCCAGGTCTTCTGTTTTTACGTTTTTGTTATCTAAATCCGTCACTAGTGTTCTGATCGATTTGTCATTTGCCATTTTAACTAGCAAATCTGTCTTTTGAATTTCAGCCGCCCCCACGGTCCAACCGAACATCAAAATCAATAAAGTTACTTTCATGGATCCCCTCCTTGGTCTAGCCATCAGTCAATCAAGGAAGAGTCTTCGAGTCCAACTTAAATC
>JAYWDA010000060.1:0-2387 GCA_043780105.1 Pseudobdellovibrionaceae bacterium
GTTTCAAGGCGATCGATTTTTGACCCTTCATTTTAAGAGTGGATGAGTATTTGTGTTCACTAATTCCATTCTCAACTAAAGACTTCAAATCTGTAGATAGCGAAAAGCGATCTTCTGCAATCCGACACTTTTCTTTCACCAAGTAAAGCTCTGCACGGCTGTTAAAGCCAACCAAAGTCAGCGCGATCATAATCAGGATATTTTGAAACTTTGCTTTCATGGGACACTCCTACTGAAATACGTATTGCAAACCATGCCAGCCTAGGACCCCGGTATTTTCGAGCTAAGATCAAAGGAGACCAGAAAAAGTGCCAATTGCCGTCACCCCCTGTAAAAATCAGCTAAAATAGCAGTATCGGCCTAGCCAGTGGCCCTCGTTAAATGCCCCTGAGTGTAGTGCGATATGAGTAAGCCATTCGAAGAACCCAAAAAGAAGAATGCCGCAAAATACCAACTGATGAAAAGCATCAGCTTTTAAAAAAGATTGAAAACACGACGCAAAGCCAGACAGAGCTTATCTTAGCTAAGGAATTAAATCTGCCCTTGATCACAGAAGAAAAAGAAAAAAATCACCAGAATGAATCAGTGACCTTAACGATTAATTTTTCTAAAGAACGAATATCAATTCTAGAAAAAGCTCGGGATCTTATGTCGCATACTTTGCCGAATCAAACATGGGCGGATGTTATGACGGCCTTAGCTGAAAAAAGAATTCAGCTAAGAACTGAAATCAAACGACCACAAAAGGTCAAAAAAACGAACCCGGTTGAAAAGTCGACTGAAGTCAAAAAACCAACCCATGGTAAAAAACCAAACGAAGTTTTTGAACATAAGAACATGGGGATCGAAACGAATTTTCCGGCTGCTCGCAAAACGATTAAGCCCAATCTTCGGAAAGCTATTTTTGCTCAAGACCAGTGCTGCCAGTTCAAAGATCCCCTGACAAATAAAATTTGTGGGAGTCTTCGATTTTTGGAAATTGATCATATTCAGCCTGTTTGGGCTGGGGGTGATAATTCGCCAGACAACCTTAGAATCTTATGTTCGCAGCATAATAAATTAAATACGCAAAAGAATCTGGGTCACATCCGCTACGGTGGTGAAAGCTTAGACCGGGCTTGCTTCTCTTAAATTTAATTCCATGATTTGGAGGCGTTTGACTTCGTCGCGGACTTTGGCGGCTTCTTCGAATTCTAGGCTTTGAGAGTGCTTTTTCATCTTAGTTTTGAGCTCTTCAATTTTTTTGGCAAGTTCCGTTGGATTTGCTTTCATCTTTTCAAAAAGTTTTCGTTCGGCATCGATATTTTTGCCGGTTAAGACTCCCGTTGCAACGGATCCATCAAAATGATCGCCTAAGCCTTCGCTGATTCTTTTTTTAATTGTCATCGGAGTGATGCCGTTGGCCGTATTATATTCAGATTGGATTTTACGGCGACGGTCCGTTTCTGAAATGGCTTTTTGCATTGAGTCTGTGATGGTGTCGGCATACATGATGACTCGGCCATTCACATTTCGGGCGGCGCGGCCAATAGTCTGAATTAAAGATCTTTCAGATCTTAAAAAACCTTCTTTATCGGCGTCGGTGATGCCAACTAAACTGACTTCAGGAATATCTAAGCCTTCTCGTAAAAGATTAATTCCGATCAGCACATCAAAAACTCCTAGGCGCAAATCCCGCAGAATTTCAATGCGCTCCAAAGTATGAATTTCGCTGTGCAGATACTTCACTTTTAAGCCTAAAGATTCATAATATTCACTTAAGTCTTCTGCACTTCGTTTTGTTAAGGTCGTAATTAAAACACGTTCTTTTTTACTGATTCGGTCCCGACATTCTTTTAACAAATCATCCACCTGGTGTTTGACAGGGCGCACGTCTATTTGTGGATCAATTAATCCAGTGGGACGAATAATCTGCTCGACAATAACACCTTCGCTTTTTTGCAATTCATAAGGGCCCGGTGTGGCCGAGACATAAATCACTTTATTCATCAGGCCTTCAAACTCTTGAAAGTTTAACGGGCGATTGTCCAGGGCACTGGGTAATCTAAATCCATGCTCAACTAAATTCATCTTTCGAGCCCGGTCACCGCGATACATTCCACCAATCTGTGGAATCGTAATATGGCACTCATCGACAAACGTGATAAATTCCTTTGGAAAATATTCAATTAAAGTTGGAGGTGGTTCGCCCTCTCCCCGGCCTGTCATGTGTCTTGAGTAATTTTCAATGCCTGAACAAAATCCCATTTGCTCGATCATTTCGATATCGTAATAAGTTCTTTGCTCTAAACGTTGAGCTTCTAGAAGTTTAATTTGCGAATTAAATTCGGCCAGCCTTAATTGCAATTCAGCTTGGATGCTTTTAATGGCCCCTTTTTGGTTTTCTT
>JAYWDA010000061.1:0-7738 GCA_043780105.1 Pseudobdellovibrionaceae bacterium
GCTTCCGGAACTGGGAGAACTTTTCTGCAAGGAAATCTTGGTTGGCGGTCCCTTTTGAAATGGGGAAGTAAAAACTGTCGGCTCAGTTGCATAGGACCCAGAAACTCCCCGAATAGAAACTTTATTAATGTTTGAGTTTCCTGGAGTCAGCCCTGAAGACATAAAAAGAAGTTCATCAAGCTGATGTTCATAAATCCAAAAATTAAAACTTCCATCGCTGCAGTCGACATCGTAAAAGCCAGGAGCTGTAATTGTTTCCGTATAGGGATATGAAACTCCGTTAATTGGGTAAGTTCCGTTCACAGGAGATCCCGCAGTGGTCGGAATATTGACCCAGGGGCTATCATTAAACGAGATTTGTAGCGAGGTGATAATGTTCAGGCATTGCCCGGTAAAAACCGCATATTTATTAGCGTTGAAATTCTGAGTAAATGGATTCGCACTTGAGGTTTTCATTTGAACCAAAGTAGTACTTAAAGCCTGAACTGATGGGATGGCAGCTTTTGTACAGCCAGCCAAAGTGATCCCGATAATAAAAAGTTGGATAAGACGAATTAACATGAGTAACTGATCGGAATCTAAAACCCTAGACTAAAGACGTAAGATGAGACGTCTCAGATTAGAACACTCAAACGCCCAAGTAACTTCGCCTGACATCATCGTTATTCAGAAGATCCGAGCCCTTGCCCTCAAGCTTAATGGTCCCAGTCTCAATCACATAAGCCCGATGCGAAATCTTGAGCGCCATCCGAGCATTCTGTTCCACCAGTAAAACCGTCATGCCTTCTTGATTCAACCGAACAATAATTTGAAAGATCTGCGCGACAATTAACGGAGCCAGTCCCAAAGAGGGCTCGTCTAAAAGCAGCAATTCTGGCTTACACATCAAGGCCCGACAAATCGCTACCATTTGTTGTTCACCGCCGCTTAAAGTTCCTGCCAATTGTTTTTGGCGCTCTTTCACACGAGGAAAAAGATCATAGCAATATTCTAGGTCTTTTTTAATTCCAGCGCGATCATTGCGCGAATAAGCCCCAAGTTCTAAGTTTTCTAAAACTGTCATCTGCGGAAATATCCCGCGACCTTCAGGCGACTGAGCCATTCCCAACTTCACTCGAAGATGAGACGGCGTTTTTAGCAAATCATGATCTTTAATTTTAACATCACCTTGAGCTTCAACTAAACCCGAAAGTGCTCTTAAAGTCGTTGTTTTGCCAGCACCATTAGCGCCAATCAAGGCCACTATTTCACCTTTAAAAACTTTGAAATCAATGCCGCGCAAAGCTTCAATCGATCCGTAGGCCACTTTTAAATTTTTAACGTCTAATAACGGACTCATACTTCCTCCGCCACGCCTAAATAAGCTTCGATCACTTGCGGTGAATTTTGAATTTGGGAAGCAGTTCCTTCGGCAATTTTTACGCCGTGATCTAGCACAATGATTTTTTCACAGATCCCCATCACGAGTTTCATATCATGTTCGATCAGAAGGACAGTCAGATTAAAGTCTTTCCGAACTTGCGCAATCGTTTCCATCAACTGATGAGTTTCTGAATGATTCATCCCAGCCGCGGGTTCATCTAGCAAAATCATTTCAGGATTAGTCGCTAATGCACGAATGATTTCAAGTTTCCTTTGCGCACCGTAAGGCAGCGACGACGCCTCTGCCGAAGCCTTATCCTGCATGCCAAAAACTTTTAAAAGCTGATAAGCTTTTTCAGTGTTTTGTTTTTCCTGCAGATAAAACTTTTTTGACATCGAGACACAATCCCAAAGGCCGTACGAAACATGTTGATGACAAGCGATCAAAATATTTTCTAAGACCGTCAGATTTTTAAAGAGCCGAATATTTTGAAAAGTTCGTGTCAGGCCCACTTTAGAAATTTGATATGGTTTTAGGCCCACCGTTGATTTCCCACTAACAGAAATATTACCAGCCGTCGGCAGATAAACGCCGGTCAGTAAATTAAAAACCGTCGTCTTGCCCGCGCCATTAGGACCGATCAAGCCGGCTAGCTGCCCCTTTTCAATGGTGAAATTCAAATCAGCAACAGCCTTCAATCCACCAAACTGAATAGTTAAATTTTCAACTTTAAGAAGAGCGTCGGACATATTTTCTCCAGAAATCAGGGATTTCTTTTTTTCCAAAAAGTCCTTCAGGTCGCACGATCATTACAATAATTAAAGTCAGCGAATAAATCACCATCCGCAAATCAACTCCGGTCACTTCTTGAACGCTTCTTAAAGCCTCAGGCAGTAAAGTCACAATAAAAGCAGCAGCCAACGAGCCGGTTAAACTTCCCATGCCACCTAAGACCACCATGATCACTGCATTGATACTTAAGATCAGAGAAAAAGAATTGGGCGTGATAAAATTATTTACAAAAGCAAATAATGAACCCGCAACACCAGCAAAAAAACTGGAAATTAAAAAAGCCCGCACTTTAACTTTGGTAGAGTTAATTCCCATGGCTTCGGCGGCGACGTCATCTTCCCGAATACTTAAAAAAGCCCGTCCGTGACTGCTATGACAGATACGCCAGATGACCACAAAGGTGACCAGCAACCAAAAACTACAATACAAATAAGTCATCAACCGGCCGGCATCGATGCCAGGAATGGTAGGAAGATTAGGAATGCCTGAATATCCTCGAGCGCCACCTAAAAATTCTAAATTAATAAAGGCAGATCTAATGATTTCACCAAAACCCAAAGTGACGATCGCTAGGTAATCACCTTTTAACTTCAGCGACGGCTGCCCAACTAAAAAACCAAACGCCGCAGCAACGCAGCCTGAAAGAAGTGTGCTGAATAAAAAGTTAAACAGAGATAGCGACGGCGGAAAGATCGCCCATTTCGTCGAGACATATGCCGAAGTGTAAGCACCGATCGCCATAAATCCTGCATGCCCCAACGAAAACTGACCTGTGTAGCCATTCACCAAATTAAGGCTGATTGCCATCACACAGTTAATTAAAATAAATAAAGTCATCAGCTGCAAGTAAGAATTAAAACCAAAATTAATAATCAAACCAATTACAAGCATCACTGAAAAAGCCAGCGCGGGATTTTTAAAAGCTTTCATCAAACTTTCTCCGCTGTGTATTTGCCCAAAAGCCCGGCCGGTCGGTAAAGTAAAATAGCAATTAGAATCCCAAACGCTAAAGCATCTCTGTAGCTGCTGGAAAGATAACCTGAAACCATTTCTTCAGAAAGACCCATGATCAGACTTCCGATCACGGCACCCATAATATTGCCGATACCGCCTAGAACTGCTGCTACAAAAGCTTTAAGTCCAATCATCGTGCCCATCAGCGGATCAATTTTAGGATATTTCATGCCCACCAGAATACTACCAATGGCCGCAAGGCTTGAGCCTACAATAAAAGTGAAGGTAATAATGCGATCAGTATTAATACCCAGCATTCGCGCAACCGAGGCGTTCTGGCTGACCGCTCGCATAGCTTTTCCAACTTTAGTATGTTGAATCAAGAAATGCAGGGCCAGCATTGCAAAAAGACTGACGCCTAAAACTGTCACATCAAAAATTTTGATCGTCAGACTGCCAATATTAAAAATTTCTGCGTCCGTCATAATATCAGGAAAAACTTTTGGATCAGCGCCAAAAACAACTTGTCCTGAGTACTGAAGAAAAAGACTGACACCAATCGCAGTGATCAAAACGTTGATCTTTGGTGCTTTTCTTAAAGGCTTATAAGCCAGGCGCTCAATCAAAACTCCAAGCACACTGCAAACCACCATTGAAATAAGCATCAATGTGATCAATGTGCTCAGGCCAGGATGATTTTCGATGCCGAGCCACTTGGCAACATAGTAGGCTGTAAATGCGCCGACCATATACACATCCGAATGGGCAAAGTTGATCATTTGTAAAATGCCGTAAACCATTGTGTAGCCTAAGGCGATCAAAGCATAAATGCTGCCCAGATTAATTCCGTTTAAAACGTGTTGAAAAAATTCTTCCATTAGAGGGGATTCACCGTTGTGACAAATTTACGTTTTTCATTTTCAATCTGAACGATCACTGCCGGCTTTACCGCATCGCGATTTTCATTGATCGAAATTTTTCCGGTTACGCCAGGAAAGTCTTTAGTCTTAGCTAATTCATCGCGAATATTCTGCGGAGTGACTTCTGTTGTGCGCTCCATAGCAGCTACAAGAATTTTAGCAGCATCGTAACCTAGCGCCGCTAAACCATCTGGAACTTCATTGTATCTGGCTTTAAATTTTTTAATAAATTCTTGCACGATAGGGTCTGTCGACTCCGTCGAGTAATGATTTGAATAATAATGCCCATTGATGGCTTCTTTGCCAATTTCGTGAAGGCGAGTACTATCCCATCCGTCACCGCCCAGCAATGGCACTTTTAATCCCAATTGCAAGGCTTGGCGAGCAATTAAACCCACTTCTGTGTAGTAGCCAGGAATAAAAATAGCCTCAGGAGATTTGCTTTTCATCTGCGTCAGCTGAGCTTTAAAGTCGATGTCTTTTTCTTGATAAGAAAGATCTGTGACAATCGTTCCGCCCATTTTTTTAAAGGACTCAATAAAAGCATCGGCCAAACCAATGGAGTAAAGATTAGCTTTATCTCGAAAAATCGCGACCTTCTTAATTTTTAGATTTTCCCAAGCAAATTTAGCCATCACAAAGCCTTGAAATGGATCAATAAAACAAACGCGAAAAACAAAATCCCGATCTTTTGTGATCGACGGATTTGTCGAGCTAGGAGTGATCAGTGGAATTTTATATTGCTGCGCAAATGGTGCTGCGGCTTCCGTTAATGAAGAAGCCACTTCGCCAATCACTGCGACAACTTTATTTTGCGTGATTAATCTTGTGACTGCTGCCGCCGCTTCATCCGGTTTTCCTTGATCATCTAAAGTGATCAACTTAATTTTCTTTGTTTTAACGCCCCCTTTTTCATTCACCTCATCCAAAGCCATTTTAATGCCTTTGTTAGTTGATAAACCAAAAGTCGCTGTTGACCCTGTTAAGGAGCCGTATTCTCCAACCAAAATTTCATTTTGTGATTTTGTACAGCCTGTAAATAGACCTAAACAAAAAAGACTTAAAAGTCCTACGATGCCTAAAAGGTTTTGCGATTTGGATGCCATGGAAAAGTCCCCCGAAGAATTATTGAATTCTTTAATCATTCTTATTGCTTAGGTATGATCGCAGGAGGGCGGCTAAATGGTCAAAAAAAACCTCAAGCCGCAAGGCGATATACAGTGTTATCAGGACCGTCTTTCTATAAACCTAAGGGATGAAGTTGACTTCGCGTTTGATGATTCACATCTTAGCTTCACTTGCCGTTGTGGTCCTGCCGCTCAGTGCGTTTCAATTTTACTCTTTATTTAAGTCTTCTTATGAGGACAGCTATCAAGATAATTTTCAAATTATTCGCTCCTTTTCGACGCCGGTTTCTGAGGCTATTTGGAGTTTAGACAAAAACTACATGAGACAACTGACGACCTCGCTTGTCCTCAGTGGAACCATCACCAGAGTTGAGATTTATGACGAGGATTTAAAATTATTATCAGCCGCCAATAAGGCTACGGATGAGTCTCACATAGTCATAGATCAACAGTCTCGACTATTGCCGTCAGCAGAGCTCAGCCGGCTTCGGTCAGGACAGAATTCGCTTTATCGGGAGAAACCAAAAGGAACTTTTGGTCGATTGGCCATTCCCATCTTGTCCTCGCAAGGGTCCGAAACGACATCCACCTTTCACGGTGTCTTAGCCGTTGAATATTCTTTAAAATCCCTTGATCAAGAAATATTTTATCGAATTTTGCAGAACTGTCTGATGATCGCAATTTTCATGCTCGTTGTTTTTTTAATCTTGTTTTATTCACTTAAGCGTTCGGTTATCACCCCGCTTTTTGATTTGCTTAAGGCCATGCGCCAGATGCCGAATGATCGAAGCATTCGCCTCAGCTCAAAAACTTCTCACACCTTTGAAATTGCTAGTATCTATGAAACTTTTAATCTGATGATGGAAGAACTGCAAAAAAAAGAAAACGTTATCACTGAGCAACGAAAACAAATGATCCAATCCAGTAAAATGTCAGCGTTGGGGGAAATGGCCGCCGGTATTGCCCACGAGATTAATAATCCTTTGGCAATTATTGTTGGTTATAATCACATTGTTCGAGAGCTGATCAAACGAGATGAGCCCGATAAGCCTGATATTAATCGAAACTTGAATAAAATCCAAGAAACCACAGATCGGATTTCAAAAATTATTCAGGGACTTAGAACCTTTTCAAGGAATACGACCAATGATCCACGAAAATGGGTCCCCTTAAAAATTATTTTAGAAAATACACTGGAGTTTTGTTCTCAGCGATTCAAGAATTATGGCATCGATTTAATTTTAGAGAGAGTCCCGACCGTCGAAATATTTTGTCGAGATTCGCAGATAATTCAGGTGCTATTAAACCTACTTAATAATTCTTTTGATGCGGTTCAAGAGCACATTGACGAATCTTGGATACGCATTAGTTTTTCTTCAAACAAAGATTTTCTGAGTATTCAAGTCACTGATTCAGGCCCTGGAATCCCGGCCCCTGTTGCCGAAAAGGTCATGCAGCCATTTTTCACAACTAAGGAAGTGGGAAAGGGGACAGGCTTGGGTTTAAGTATTTCAAAAGGCATCATGGAAGAACATGGTGGGAGATTGAAATTCAATCGACAAAGTCCTCACACCCAGTTCGTTATTGAAATTCCGCACCATTTATTTCGAGATAATCAAATTAAAAAGACTTACGAAGTAAGTCTTTAAGTGGACAATAAATTGGATAAATTAACATAATCCAAAGACTGTTTCTTTTCAGTTTTTGTGACAATTTCTAAAGGCACTTGTACTAACTGGTGCCCTTCAATTCCGATCATGACGTCGCAAATTCCAGAAAGCAAAGTTTCAACAGCTGCGGCGCCCATCCGAGAAGCTAGGATTCGATCGTTGGCAGTTGGACTTCCGCCCCTTTGTTGATGCCCAAGAACGCAGACTTTAGCATCCAAACCTGATTTTTTTCTAATAGCGTCACCTAAATCATAAGCTCGTCCTGGTTTTTGACCTTCGACGGTGACAATAATGCTGCTTTTTTTACCACGCTTCATGGATTCTTTAATTCGTTCAACCGCTTTATCCACCGTTGTATTTCCATCGGGAGTAAAAATTTCTTCAGCACCGCCGGCTAAACCTACAAATGAGGCAATGGCTCCTGAATTTCGTCCCATGACTTCAACAATAAAAACTCGGTCATGACTGTCAGCGGTGTCACGAATTTTATCAATAGCATCTAGAGCCGTATTTACGGCCGTATCAAAACCGATCGTTCGATCCGTACCAAAAATATCATTGTCTATCGTCCCAGGAATTCCAATGATAGGAATCTGATGTTCTTCCCAAAGCATATGGGCCCCACGAAAAGACCCGTCGCCGCCGATGCACACGGCAGCGTCGATTTCTAAGGCTTTTAAATGATCGGCTGCTTTTTTTCGAAATTCAGGTTTTAAAAACTCTAAACAACGACCCGTTTTAATGACGGTGCCGCCGCGCTGTATGATATTGGCCATATCGCGAACTTGCAGGGGGTGAATTTCATTATTCACCATGCCGCTGTAACCGCCGATAACGCCGTAAACTTCAAGTTTGCGTTGGTACCCTAAGCGCACAACCGCTCGCGTAGCGGCGTTCATTCCAGGAGCATCT
>JAYWDA010000062.1:0-2332 GCA_043780105.1 Pseudobdellovibrionaceae bacterium
TTTTCAAGGCCCTGAGTGGGATATTTTTTATTCAGTTCGTCGAGTTTATTTTTAGCTATTTCTAAAAGCTTGATATCTAAAAAAGTGGTCTCAGATTCACTGTCGCCAACATCACTAAGAATGGCGAAGTAAACATTGTCTTCGCTATTGGACAAATAATGAATTTCAAGTTGCTTAAGCTGAGATTCAATTTGATGCGGCTTCATAAAAAGTGTGGGAACAACAACAAACGTTTTTAAGTCTTCAGGGATTCCAAATCTTAGACTGAGTCGTGGTAAATGGCGAGGGCCCAAGAATGTAACGGTCATGCGATTCACAAGTGCAATCGCAATTTCAGATGCCGGGAAAGCCCCTAGAAGGAGCGGCACAATCATAAATAAATTAAATTGCGCCGTTGTACTAGCCGCGAAAAATAAAACCAAAGCCGTCAGCGCTAAAAAACTTGAAAGGTAAATGCCGATTCCGTATTTAACGTAAAATCGAGTCAGTCGCAAATGGCAACCGGGTCGGAATTGAATTTCTTTTTCAACCTCATGCCGACCCGTTGAAATAAGATAAAATCCAAGATCCAATGTCCGACTGGAATTAGGATCTGTTTCGGGCGGGCGCACTTGCGTTTTCTTAACTAAAAGACGTGCGATTTCTAGCTCAGAAACTTTTGAAAATTTAGCCATTTCTTCAAGGGCTTGGCGATATCGATTCCTTGTTGAAAAATCGAGCTGCTCATAGATGGGGTTACTTCGCAGGGCCTCTTCAGCCAAGCTCACGCTTTCAAAAAAATCTTGCCAATTAAAAGCCGCCATTTGCCGCGAACTTGTGATGATATTCCTGACTGTTGCGTTGGCCCCCGTCTGGCCGTTTAATTCATCCGCAACGGCTTCGTCAGGATTTTTTTTATTTTGCTCTAATTTTTCATTCAGCCAGTGCAAGATCGGGTCAATTCTTGATTCTTGGAAACGAAGACGTTGCAATAACTGGACAGCCAGCGAATCAGAAAAAGAAATTTCACTTAATTGTTCAATAATGAGGTTGATCGATCTTGAGGGTGATCCACTCAAGCCAAGCACCTCATCTGATATGGCATCAGCTTGTTGCCTCGCTATTTGCGAGCCAACAATGCGAACACTCAGCCGTCTTAGGTTTTCAATTAGTAAAATACGCAAAGTGATGGGCACAGCCCAGAGTTCGCCGATCGTTAGGGGCTGCACAGTTTGATAGGATTTTAAAAATAGTTTTAAAAGTTCTGGGTCAAAAGAGCTATCTGTATGGGCAATGTAGGCCCATGCAATTCCAAAGACCCTTGGATATCCATTAAGGGGACCTGCCGCTAACTTTGGCAACTCTTGATAAAATTTCGGCGGTAGGTGATCGTGAATATCTTTTAATAAAGATCTAATAATATGAAAGTTATCGATCAACCATTCAGCCGCTGGCGTGATGGCACGCTTATCTTCTACGGCCTGAAGAATCTGGACGTAGGAATTTTCTAAAACTTTGCGGTTGTCGGTGATTCGATGATTAAAACTTCTACCCTTTTTAGAATTCTCCAAAATAGGTTGCGACTGAGCCAAACTGATCGCATGCAACTCAAGCCGGCTAGCGCTAAAAATTTCAGCTCTAATTGGGTCGTCAAAGTCCAACATCATAAGGCTCAAATTTGTTTCAAGGTGGTTTTAATTTGTGAAATCACGCAAGACCCTAACACAATCTTGTTATGAAAAGTAAATTCATATGTGACAAAAAAAACATATCTTTTAAAGATTGGTCGGTTTCCAATATTTGTCTTTTTTAATATCAAAGCCAATGACTCCCTAAATTCACACCCGGAATTTCAGGCTTTAAAAACTTTTTCACCGTCGCAAGTAAATCCAACTGATTGATCGGTTTTGTCAGATGCCCATCGCAACCTGCGGCTATTGTTCGAGCGCGCTCTTCAGCCATGGCGTGCGCTGTCAGCGCAATAATGGGCTTTCGGAAACCTGCTTCTCTTAAAGACCGAGTAGCTTCGTAACCATCCATTTCGGGCATCTGTATATCCATTAGTATGATATCAAAATTGCCTTCGACGCCTTTGCGGAAAGCGCTCAGGCCATTGTCCGCTTTTGTGACAGTGGCGCCAACTTTTGTCAGGATTCGCTCAAGTAAGAACTGATTATCGACAGAATCATCGGCGATAAGAAATTTCACACCACTTAAAGGCAGCTCATTTTTTAAAGCCGGACTAACAGGTGCCAATTTAACTTCGGTCACAGAATAAACGGACGCTTTTGGAAGCGCTACTAAAACTGAAATCTTGAAGTTACATCCTTGGCCTGAGTCCCCGTCTTCGATC